>JAJXUF010000021.1 GCA_021783175.1 Pseudomonadota bacterium | reverse complement strand
CGGCAACCATAAGAATGCCGCACATGGCGGATCACCTGGATTCGCATCGGCACGATGTCGAGCTGCTCGGTGACGACCTCGCCAATCCGGTGCAGCGCGCTACCGTCTTTGGGACACACCTTCTCGGCATCGGTAAGATCGTGGGTGACGATGACGCGCGGCAGCGCCGGCGGGAGGTGACGGCGACCACCCGGCTTGCGGCGGGTGGCGGTATCTATAACGGCTACGCAGTGGTCCGCTACTGTGTCCGTGCCGGCGGCGGCAGCACTGGCGGCCTCGGCCTCGTTGAAGAGCATCGCGAGCTGGTCGGGGCTCAAACGTTCGCCGGCTCTGCCGAAGGACTTGTGGCGGAGGAGACGGACTTGTTCGACCAGAAGCCGAATCGTCGCATCGCGGTTTTGAAGCTGTGACTGAAGGGATTCAACGAGCGCGACGAGTTCGTCCAAGGCTTTTGTTGTGTTGTTCGTCGCATCCGATGCGTTCGGCATAACAGCCATGCTGCCGAACACGCGACGGAATACATGGTGAAAGAAGGAGAAAAGAGAAAAAATCATCGTCACGCGATCGCCCGATACGTGAGTGCCGCATGCGGCCTCATCGCGTTGAGGTTGTAGCCGTCGAGCAACCAGTTCAATTGCTGACCGGTGATCGTGAGTGTCGCGGTGGATTCCCTCTTCGGCCAGTGGAACCGTTCTTTCTCCAGACGCTTATAGAGGATGATGAAGCCGCTGCGATCCCAGGCGAGGATCTTGAGCTTGTTGCGTTGCCGGTTCACGAAGACAAATAGCTCGGAGGAGAAGGGATCCGCCTTGAGAACGTGGCTCACGAGGGCCGCGAGCCCGTCGATCGACTTGCGCATGTCGACGGGCTCGCGGCAAAGATGCGCCCGGCTGATATCGGCAGAAGGCCTAATCATGGCCGCACCATGAGGTGCCTAAGCAGGTCAGCCAAGAACACCGGGCTCGGGACGGACGGAAATGCCAGCACGACACCGTCCGGCAGTGTCATCGTCATGCCGGACGACGGGACAGAACTGCCGCGCTCAGCTGTAGAATCCAGCACGTGCACCGGCAGGAACGACACCGGCTCCGGATCCTGCCACAGGCCTCGGGATTGAAGCCGGCTCTTCCAGGCATAGAGCCTGTGAACCTTGAGATTCGCCGAGCGGGCGTAGGCCGCCAGGCACACCCCCGCCTCGCGCCAGCGCGTCAGGTGATCCAGCCAGCGGGATTCGTCGGATGATGGAACACGGACGGGCGCAGCAGGGGCGGTCTTCGGCATGGATCGGGCTCCTCGTTGTCAGTGAAATCAACGGGGAGCATGTTGGTCATGTGCGTGCGGGATGGGAAGGTGGGGTTAATTGAGCGGATACGTTTCAACGACGTAGAATCCAAGGTGGTCAAAAAGATTGCGCTGTGGATCACACAGCCGGCAGGCAAGGTGTGAAGCGTCACGGGGTGATATCTGTCAGCATGATCACGAGGCGGCCATGAAATTGTCTGCTTGCGCGCGAGCCACGTATTCGCGCGTACGCAACGTCGTTGGCCGCATTGGCGCAAGCGTTCACTCAGCTGAAACACAAAAGTACATTGCCATGCACCCGAAAAAAAGTTGCAATTGTGATTGCTGGTTTCCTCTGCGTTGGTGTGACTGGTGCCAGTGCGGTGGACAGCAGATCCCCGCCTGCGCCAGTGGTGATCGGCGCTAGCGAGAAAGTCTGCCAACTCACCGGAGAGAGGGATTGGGAATCCGGCCAGCCTACGGCAGCGCGCACACGATCGAGATTCGGTCTGGATGCAACGGATCTCGGCTATCCGGTCGAGCATGATGGCCGACTTATACTGTTGTTTGGCGATTCCTGGCCACCTCCTCACGGCGGTGGCGCTGCCGGGGAGATCCCGCCGCATGACGCCGTCGGTGTCACACTGCGCAGAAAGCCGCGGGACGGGACTAACGGGTGTCTGAACCTCAGGATCCACGATAGACCATCAGGGCGCAAGGTATTTGCGCCTGCCACGATCGCCGGCGCGAAACCCGTAAAGCAGGGTTTCTTCAATGTTCCATCGGGCGGTGTTAGCGTCCACGGACGACTGTATGCCTTCTTCTGGACTGATCACTGCGCCGCACCCAATCCACTGCCGAGAGAAAACGTTGCGCCGCTAGCGCGCCCGCCAGCGACTCGCAGATGTCCCGAAAGTAACGATCGCAACAGTGTCGGTCGCGGCGTTCTCGCGTTCTCGAGTGACGACGGGCGGAGCTTCAACAACGTTGTTCCCATGCCCCGGGGGTTCATTTATTCGACGGCTGTCAATGCAAGACTTCCACCCGGCCTTCCGGACAATCAACGGCTGGGTGTCTTCATTTTTGGTGTTCCGCGCTACCGCGCCAGCATTCCGTATCTGGCACTTGCGCCGATCCGTTCACTGGGCAATCCGGGATCTTGGAAATTTCTTGTCGGGCACGGCAGGCACGGACAGCCGATATGGGTTTCGCATGATGAATGGGTCCGCAGTGCCCAATCTGCAGGCGGTGGGGACGGCATGAGCTGGCGGCCTCCCGGTCGCTCTGAACTGTTTGTTCCGGCGGCCGATAGCGGACGTTGCGTCGGTGAATTTTCGGTAACCTGGAGTGCCCCGCTGCATCAGTGGCTCATGCCCTACAACTGCCAGAACAGAATTCTTGCCCGGGTCGCCGCTGCGCCCTGGGGGGTCGTGGTCGGCGCCCACCCCGATTCTGGGTCCCGGGGATCATATCGCCTGCCGGCTCCTGATGACCGCGGAGGGCTGCGGTAATAAGCGCGATTTCTGGCCCGGAAAGCATCGCGCGGGAAGGTTCGTCAGAGGGTGGTCTGTACGCGCCCTACATGCTCAAACGCAACACCGCAGCCGCAGGTGATTCCGGATTGGGCCGGCGCGCTAGCATCTACTGGGTTGTATCCACCTGGAATCCCTATGAGGTGGTTGTCATGCGCACTAGCTTACAAAGCAGTTCGCGCGCTGCGGTTGTCCCGTCCCGCCTATTGTTCCCGGGGAGCCACTATCCACAGCTAAGAAGGGCCGTAGGACTACACCGGCGTTTATCGGCAGATTTGCCGCCAGACCGCTGTGTGTCAGTCGCGGGAGAAATTGTCCGGCACGAGAACCGTGTCATGCGGCGGATGGTTGTCGTCGGATTGCGGGTAGTCGCGCGTAAAATGCAATCCGCGGCTTTCATGGCGGGACAATGCCGAGCGTATGATGAGTTCCGCCACCACTGCGAGATTGCGCAGTTCAATAAGATCGCTGTGAATGCGGAAGTTGCTGTAGTACTCGCGGATTTCCTCCTGCAGCAGGTTTACGCGGTGATGTGCCCGCTGCAGGCGTTTTGTGGTGCGCACGATACCGACGTAGTCCCACATGAAGTGCCGCAGCTCATCCCAGTTGTGAGATACGACGACAAGTTCGTCGGCGTCCGATACTCGGCTTTCGTCCCACGCGGGCAGGCTTGGCGGCGGTGCGCTGGGCACATCGATCTGCATGGTGATATCGCTGGCGGCGGCCGCGGCGAACACCAGACACTCGAGCAGTGAGTTGCTGGCAAGTCGGTTGGCTCCGTGCAGCCCGGTGAACGCGCACTCGCCAACGGCATAGAGGTTTTCGAGGTCTGTTCGGCCGCGCATGTCGGTTACGATCCCGCCGCATGTGTAGTGAGCGGCCGGCACCACGGGAATCGGTTGGCGCGTCATATCGAAACCAAACTCGAGACAACGCTGATAGATATTCGGGAAGTGGCTGGTAATGAATTCTGCCGGCTTGTGGCTGATATCGAGATAGACACAATCGAGGCCGCGGCGTTTCATTTCAAAGTCGATAGCCCGAGCCACGATGTCGCGTGGTGCCAGCTCGCCGCGCGGGTCGTGGTCTTGCATGAAGGGCTTGCCGTCGGGCAACACCAGTTTGCCGCCTTCGCCGCGTACCGCCTCCGAGATCAAAAACGACTTCGCGTGGGGATGGTACAGGCACGTGGGATGAAACTGGATAAATTCCATATTGGCCACGCGGCAGCCGGCGCGCCATGCCATCGCCATGCCATCGCCGGTGGAGGTGTCCGGATTGCTGGTGTAGAGATATACCTTGCACGCTCCTCCCGTCGCCAGGACGATGAATCGGGCGTTGAAAACGCGCGTTTCGCCCCTTTTCTTGTCGAGAATGTAGGCCCCGAGACAGCGGTTGGGGCCGGGGTGACCGAGTTTGCGTGTAGTTATAAGATCGACTGCAATATGGTGCTCGAAAAGTCGGATGTTTGGGTGCTGGCGCACACGCGACTCGAGAGTGGTCTCCATTGCCCGGCCGGTTGCATCCTCGGCGTGAACAACGCGCCGATGACTATGTCCACCCTCGCGCGTCAGGTGCAGGCGTCCGGCCCGTTCAGGAGCGGAATCGCGGGTAAACCCCACGCCTTGCTCGATTAGCCAGTTGATTGCCTCTGGCCCGTGGCTAACGACAAACTCGACGGAATCCTCATGGCACAACCCGGCACCGGCGCGCAGGGTGTCTTCGACATGTGCGGCAAAGGAATCGGTTTCATTCAGCGCGGCAGCGACGCCCCCCTGGGCATAGAAGCTGGAGCCTTGGGTAAGTTCCGCCTTGGCCACGACCGCGACCCGTGCGGTAGGCGCGATGCGCAGCGCCAAACTGAGGCCAGCCAGGCCCGCCCCCAGAATCAGGACATCGGCCGCGATTTCCGGCTGTCTAGCGGAGATTTGAGAGGACATTCAGGCCTCAGAGCCGGGAAAAAGAAAGGATTTGACGGTAGTTTTGGGTTATCATCCTGCGCAATTCCGGCCCCGGGTGGGATCATCAATCTGCAATGGTTCATTTCAGACTTACAGACTAAAGATAACTATAACCATGAATGGCTTAACGAGGCGAACTTTATTTTGCATGCATGGTCTGTAGAAGTGACGCGCTGCGTTATGCCTACACGCTAAAAGGGGACGTTCTGGCATGGTCGAGCGCAGTGTCGATCAAGAACTGGTGGTACGGGTACAGCGTGGTGACAAGGCTGCTTTCGACCTGCTGGTCAGGAAATACCAGCACCGGATAGCCAAGCTGGTGTCGCGCTACGTATCCGACAGATCTGAGGTCGAGGACGTAACTCAGGAGGCCTTTATCAAGGCCTACCGAGCCATTAAGGGTTTTCGCGGCGATAGCGCGTTCTATACTTGGTTATATCGAATCGCTATCAACACCGCCAAGAATTATCTCGTATCCCAGGGACGGCGGCCTCCGGCCTCGGACATGGAAACGGAGGAAGCGGAGCTGACTGAGGCGGGTGTGAGTTTGCGTGACGTGATGACGCCGGAGCGGCATCTGTTGGCAGACGAAATTGGCCGCACGGTGGAGCGGGTGATTGCTTCGCTGCCCGAAGATTTACGTACGGCAATTACGTTGCGTGAGATCGATGGATTGAGTTATGACGAGATTGCTGCAGTGATGGATTGCCCCATTGGAACAGTACGGTCGCGGATTTTCCGGGCGCGCGAGGCGATCGATTCGCAATTGCGCCCCCTGCTAGAGGGCTGAACAGGCCAATAGGGGGATGAATATGGTGGACGGTAAATACCAGAATGGTTCTCATACGACTGGGGACGTGATGAAGCAAAAAATTTCCGAGCTGCTGGATGAGGAGCTTACCGACAGCGAAAGCTGCAAGGTGCTTCAAGGCGTCGCGCAAGATCACGAACTGCGCGGCGTATGGGAGCGCTATCATCTGATCAGTTCGGCGATTCGCAAGGAGCTGGATATAGTCGTTGACGCGCGTTTGGCCGACCGGATTGCGGCGACTATCAATGCGGAGACCGTGGTACCCATGCGCCGGCGTGTGGCGGATGTAGTCTCGCCGCGCATTGCCAAGTATGTCGCCGGCCTCGCTATTGCGGCATCAGTGACCGCGGTGGCGATCATTAGCCTCCAGCCATCCCGGAACGCCACGCCGGCGAGCCAGACCGCCGAAAGGCAGGCGGCTCAGGCGCAAGCGCTGACCGCTGACTCCCAGGCAGCCGGTATGCAGAACCCGGCTTATCCCAGCGCACTCAATGCCTTCCTCGTGGAACACAGTGAATTCACGCCTGCCGCCGGTATGAACGGCATGATGTCTTATGTGCGCGTCGTGGGTTATAACAGCGAAAAACCAGTTCGATGAGTGTCCGCCGTCTGCTGTTTTGTTCTGCGCCGCTTTTTCTCGTTTTCATTTCCGTTGCCAACGCCGCCGATATCGTCAATGACGCACACGCACTGCTCATGAAAATGGGCGATGCCGCGCGCAAGCTCAATTACCAGGGTACATTCGTTTATCAGCACGGCGACCAACTGGAAAGCATGCGCATAGTGCACAAGGTGGAAAAGGGCCAGTCGCGCGAGAGCCTGGTATCACTGAATGGCGCAGCGCGTGAAGTCATCCGCAATAGCCATGAAATCCAGTGCTTCCTGCCGGACGAGAAATCGGTCATGGTGGAACACCGGAAAGTTGATTCACGTAGCTTTCCCGCCATTGTTCCGGAGTCGCTTGAGCAGCTGGACAAGCATTATGTTATCCAGCTTGGGCCGACCGGGAGGGTGGCAGATCATGCGGTACGTGCCGTCGTGATTCAGCCAAGAGACGCCTATCGCTACGGCTACCAGCTCTGGGCGGACAGTCAGACTGATCTGCCGCTCAAGGCGATTCTGGTCGATGAAGGCGGTCATGTAGTTGAGCAATTCATGTTTACCAATGTGAAGATCGGTGGCTCCATCCCGGACAACGCCTTCAAGCCAAAGGTGAGCGATAAACACTTCGTTTGGTATCGCGAAAACGGTAACGTGACCCAGTCGCCTGGTCGCATGGGCGATTGGAAAGTGGAGCATCTGCCGCCTGGCTTCACGCTGTCGGCGCGTCTGATGCGCGCTGTGCCGACGCACAAGACCCCGGTCGAACATATCGTGTACTCGGACGGGCTGGCTGTCGTTTCGGTATTCGTAGAAAAGATCGAAGCGGGGACCCCCACAGATAACATCAACGGCCCGATACATGTCGGCGCGATTCACGTATTTGGAAAGGTAGTGGGAGATCATCAGATCACAGTCGTCGGAGAGGTCCCCGCGAGAACCGTCGATCTGATCGGAAAATCAGTGGTACCCGGCCCCTGATAACGGCATTTCCGGCGTGGCGGTGGACAGCCCTGCCGTGCGCCCGCAGGATGTGCTGTACTATCCTAGAATGAGGCGTTTCACCGCCCAGACCGCCCGCGCCGAGGCTCATTCAATCATGTTGAAAGGCAAGATCTTAGCGATGCTCGCCTTGTGCCTGTTCGCCGCTGGCAGCCACGCGGCCGAACGCGCGTTGCCGGATTTTTCGAGGCTTGTCCAGGTTAACGGACCCGCTGTCGTGAATATCAGCACTACCCAGATTGTGCAGCACGCTGCGAATTCTGATCTGGAAGGGGCGGACTCGCCGGACGAAGGCCCCTTCAATGACCTGTTGCGCCACTATTTCGGGGAAGAAGGCGGCGGACCCCAATATTTTGAAAGTAAGTCGCTGGGGTCTGGTTTTATCATTTCGCATGACGGCTACATTCTTACTTGTGCCCACGTGGTAGAGAACGCAAGAGAAGTCGTTGTGAAGCTCACGGATCGGCGAGAATTCACGGCCCGCGTCGTGGGCGCTGACCGGCGCAGTGACGTGGCGCTGTTAAAGATCAACGCTGCAGGCCTGCCGACCGTAGCCCTCGGGAACCCTCAGGAACTGAAAGTTGGTGACTGGGTGCTGGCGATTGGTGCGCCTTTCGGATTCGACAACTCGGCTACTGCCGGCATCGTATCCGCCAAGGGGCGCAGCCTTCCGCGTGAGAACTACGTGCCGTTCATACAGACTGACGTTGCCATCAATCCGGGCAATTCGGGAGGACCGCTTTTTAACTTGCGTGGACAGGTCGTCGGCATCAATTCCCAGATTTACAGCCGTACCGGTGGATTCACCGGACTTTCGTTCGCTGTTCCGATCGACATGGCTAAGGCCGTGAGCCGCCAGCTCAGGCTTCATGGCAGGGTTACGCGCGGCTGGATCGGAATAACCATCCAGGATGTCACCGGCGAGCTTGCCGAATCCTTCCAAATGAAAAATGCTCGCGGCGCCCTGGTGTCCGATATTCTGCCTGGCGGCCCGGCAGCCAATTCCGGCCTGAAGGTCGGCGATGTCGTGACGGAATTCGAGGGTCATCCGATAGGGCTTTCATCGGATCTTCCGCCGCTGGTCGGTCAGACGACTCCCGGCACCCGCGCGCACCTGCTTGTAATGCGTGGAGGCAAGCCCATGGATCTGAGTGTAACCATCGGCCAGCTGCCCCAGGAAAGCGTTGTCGCCAGTGCTGCATTGCCGCCCAGACGGGACAGCCACCGCGTTCTCGGGGTGGACCTGGCCGATCTTACCGCGGATCAGCGGCACGATCTGGGTATCATGCAGGGGGTCGTGGTGACGCGAGTTGGCGACGGACCGGCATTGGATGCGGGATTGCGGCCGGGAGACGTCATTGTGAGGTTCGATAATCGCGTGGTGGGCAACTTAAAGGATTTGCGCCAGCTCATCGCGCTGGCGCCGGCCGACCGGCCGGTGCCAGTGTTGGTCCGGAGGGGCGCCACCACGCTATTTGTTGCGCTTCGGGCCCGTAGTTAGGGCCTCAAATTGCCGCCGCAGGTAGTAGTCCGCGTTTCATGTGCTTGCCGAAAAGCGGTATCATGCAAGGCATTGGATTGCCGGACTACCCTCCCGGCACGGAAAACTGGTTTTGCACCAAAGGGCGCCGGTGGCGCCCTTTTGCTGTTTGGCAAATGACGGGTTAAGAAATATGCAGGCAAGAGAGCGCCTATGACCGCCTGGGACAGGCAGCTGATTCGCAATTTTTCCATCATCGCCCATATTGACCATGGCAAATCGACGCTGGCCGATCGATTCATACAGGTTTGTGGCGGTCTCGAGGCGCGCGAGATGGAGGACCAGGTGCTCGACTCCATGGACCTCGAACGCGAGCGCGGAATAACGATCAAGTCGCAGACGGTTGCGCTGAATTACAGCGCACGCGATGGCAAGACCTACCGCCTGAATCTGATCGATACGCCCGGACATGTGGATTTTTCCTATGAAGTGTCGCGCTCGCTCACGGCCTGTGAGGGCGCGCTGCTCGTGGTCGACGCGGCGCAAGGGGTCCAGGCTCAGACAGTGGCGAATTGCTATACCGCAGCCGAGCTCGATGTGGTGATTCTGCCGGTGCTGAACAAGATTGACCTGCCTCAGGCTGATCCTGACCGTGTGATCAGGGAGATTGGCGACATTATCGGAATCGACGCGTCAGATGCCGTGCGGGCGAGTGCCAAGACCGGTCTCGGGATTGAGGATATTCTCGAGGCCGTAATCCGCCATGTGCCCCCACCCAAGGGTGATCCGCAGGCTCCGTTGCAGGCCCTCATCATAGACTCCTGGTTTGATAATTATCTCGGCACGGTGTCGCTGGTTCGGGTAATGGCCGGAACGCTCAAGAATGGCCAGAAGATCCGGTTGATGGCCACCGGCCGCGAATACTTTGTCGAGCAAGTCGGGATATTTACGCCCAAGCGCACATCCACGCCCGAGCTTGGGGTCGGCGAAGTAGGCTATATAATGGCCGGTATCAAGGATGTGCGTGGCGCGCGCGTCGGTGATACGGTGACACATGCGGATCGTCCTGCGACAACTCCGCTGGCCGGATTCAAGGAAATCAAGCCGCGTGTATTCGCCGGCTTGTATCCAGTGGATGCTGCAGATTACGATAATTTTCGTACCGCACTCGAAAAACTCAGCCTCAACGATGCCTCGTTGCATTACGAGCCTGAAACCTCACAGGCGCTGGGATTCGGCTTTCGCTGTGGTTTTCTTGGAATGTTGCACATGGAGATCATTCAGGAACGCCTGGAGCGCGAGTACGGGCTCAATCTGATCACAACTGCGCCGACAGTAGTTTACGAAGTGCTTACCACCCGAAATGAAACGCTGGCCGTGGAAAATCCCGCCAGACTTCCGGACCCAGGCCTGATCCAGGAAATCCGTGAGCCGATCATTCGTGCGAGCATTCTCGTGCCGCAGGAATATGTCGGACCGGTCATAGGATTGTGTGTGGAAAAGCGCGGCATTCAGAAAAACATGCTGTATGTTGGCCGGCAGGTAATGCTCACTTATGAATTGCCCTTGAACGAGGTGGTGCTCGACTTCTTTGATAGGCTGAAATCGGTAAGCCGCGGTTATGCATCACTGGACTACGATTTCCACGAATTCCGGCCATCAAATCTTGTACGCCTGGACGTGCTGATCAATGGTGAAAAGGTCGATGCCCTGTCCATTATCGTGCATCAGGAACAGAGCCATTATCGCGGGCAGGAACTTGTGCGGCGGATGAAAGATCTCATTCCGCGCCAGATGTTCGATGTCGCCATCCAGGCGGCAATCGGCTCGCGCATTGTGGCGCGCGAAACTGTGAAGGCTCTGCGCAAGAACGTCACTGCCAAGTGCTATGGCGGTGACATTACGAGAAAACGCAAACTACTTGAAAAGCAAAAGGCAGGCAAAAAACGTATGAAACAGCTCGGTTCTGTTGAAATTCCTCAGGAAGCGTTTCTCGCGGTCCTGCGCGTCGACGAGAAATAACGCCATGGACTTCGCCCTGATCATGCTCATTGCGCTGGCCGTTACCGGCCTTATCTGGGCCGTGGACCGCGTCTTTTGGGCGCCAGCACGGAGTAAGGCGGTGCTGGTGCTGGAACAAGCCGGCGCCGCCACCGACGCGGTAGAAAGTGCCAAAAAGGAGCCGCTGCTCGTTGAGTATTCGCGGGCTTTCTTCCCCGTTATCCTGGTAGTGTTCTTGCTGCGGGGATTCGTGGTCGAGCCGTTCCGCATCCCCTCTGGTTCAATGGAGCCGACGCTGCGCATCGGGGATTTCATCCTGGTGAACAAATTCACTTACGGGCTGCGCGTGCCGGTTTGGAACAAGAAAATTCTATCCATCGGCGAGCCCAAACGGGGGGATGTCATGGTATTTCGGTTTCCCGGCGACCCATCCGTGGACTACATTAAAAGAGTAATTGGACTGCCGGGGGACCACATCCTCTATGGTGACAAGAAACTGTACGTCAATGGCAAACAGATGGAGCAGTCGCCGGACGGACAATTTATCTACGCCGAGGACGGGGACCCTGACATTTCGTCGAAAAAGCTCAAGGAGAATCTGGACGGCGTCGTGCACGATATTCTGCTAAGTGACGCTCCGGACCAGATGCCGGTGGACTTTACAGTCCCGCCGGGACAGTACTTTGTGATGGGCGATAACCGGGATCGCAGCAATGACAGTCGCTACTGGGGTACCGTGCCCGAACAGAATATCGTTGGCAAGGCTTTTCTCATCTGGTTCAGCTGGGACTTTGCCGATGGTCGCGGAATTTTCTGGAAGCGAATTGGGCATACGATCCACTAAACACGCGCGTAGCGCAAAGGGTGCTGAAAAGATGGCAATGCACAGAGGTGGCAAGCAATCCGGGATAACCATGTGGGGCATGTTGTTCGTGGTGGCCGCATTGGCATTTTTCTTTCTGTTGTTCTTCAAGCTGTTGCCTTCCTATATGGATAACTACAAGGTGATAACGGCCGTGAAGAACGTGGCGGCACAGCCGAACGCGGCCACAATGAGCAGGGAAGATATCAAGAGTGCGCTTGATCGCCACTTTGAAATCGACGATGTCGACAATATCGATTTGAAAAAGGAGCTGTTTATTGACCAGCCTAATCCCAACGGCCCGAAGGTCATCCGGA
The DNA here is from genome assembly GCA_021783175.1 of Pseudomonadota bacterium. The sequence goes on along the minus strand of JAJXUF010000021.1, from coordinate 32,171 downwards.
TCACCTACGAGGTGCGCGTGCCGATTGCGTATAACGTCACCGCGCTGATCGATTTCAACGACACCGCGCAAGTAGGGGCGAAGTGATTGAGCGGCACGCCGACCTCCCGCATCGTTTGGGCTATCGTTTTACCGATGGCGAGTTGCTACGGCGTGCCCTAAGACACCGCAGCAAAGGCGGCGAAAACTACGAACGACTAGAGTTTCTGGGGGACAGTATTCTGGGGTTGGTTATCGCAGCCCAGTTATACGACCGGTTCCCGACCCTTTCCGAAGGTGAGCTCACCCGGCTGCGCGCCGGGCTGGTGCGCATGGAGTCACTTGCGCGTCTGGCGCGCGAGATCGATGTCGGCCAGTATCTCGATCTGGGTGAAGGCGAGCTGAAAAGCGGAGGGTTTGATCGCTCCTCGATACTCGCCGATGCGCTCGAAGCTGTATTTGGTGCCATATTCGTCGATGGCGGATTCGAGGCGACGAAGCGCGTCATAGAGCAACTCTACAAGACATCCATCGACGCGATCGATCCGGCAGTCATTGTGAAGGATCCGAAGACGCGGCTTCAGGAATACTTGCAGAAGCAGTCGTTGAGCACACCCGTCTACCGTATGCGCGAAGTGACGGGAGAGCCACACCAGCAGCATTTTGTAGTCGAATGCATTCTGGCCGGTGTGAGCCAGCCGTTCACCGGAGAAGGCAGCAGCCGGCGTATTGCGGAACAAGAGGCAGCAGCCAAGGCCTACGCGAGCCTGACAGCGCAAGATCCCCATGACCACCGGTGAATTTCGCAGCGGATTTATTGCCGTCATCGGACGTCCGAACGTCGGCAAGTCCACGCTCGTAAACCGCCTTGTCGGCCAGAAGATTAGCATCACTTCGCGCAGGCCTCAGACTACTCGGCACCGCATACTGGGAATCAAGACCTCATCGGACGCCCAGATGATCTATGTGGATTCACCGGGTGTACAAAGCCAAGGTGGCGGCGGCATGAATCAGTATCTGAACCGTGCGGCAAGCGGAAGCGTCGAGGGCGTTGATTGCGTGTTGCTTGTGATCGGCGTCTCCGGCTGGCTGCCGGAGGACGCACCGGCGTTGACGCTTGTCCGTCGCCAGAAATGTCCGGTAGTGTTGGTAATCAACAAGGTTGACCGGCTTGCCGACCGCTCACAGCTCCTGCCTCTTATCGAGGAGTCGCGCACAAAGATGGGGTTTGCGGAGATTGTGTCGGTGTCAGCGCGAACCGGTGACAATGTTGCCGCACTCGAGACCGTGGTGCGCAGTCATCTGCCGGAACATCCGGCGCAGTTTCCGGCCGAACAAGTAAGCGATCGCAGCGACCGCTTCATGGTCGGCGAACTGGTGCGAGAGCAGGTTTTCCGCAGCTTTGGGCAGGAAGTACCCTACGCAACAGCCGTCATGATAGACAGTTTTCGCCAGGAACCCGGTTTGTTGCGCATTGAAGCAACCATTTTTGTGGAAAAAGAAGGGCAGAAGGCGATTCTTATCGGCAAGGATGGCGTGCGGCTAAAGGAGATCGGCAAGCGCGCGCGCCTTGAGATGCAGAAGCTATTCGGGACCAAGGTGTACCTCGGACTGTGGGTGAAGGTGCGCGAAGGCTGGTCGGATGACGCCCGGCTACTGCGCAGCTTTGGTTACGGGGATGACAGCTGATTATGCGCATACAGCAGCAATCGGCCTTCATTCTGCATCATGCGCATTATGGAGAGACCAGTCTGCTCCTTGAAGTGTTCACGCGGGCTTTCGGGCGTTTGGGCCTGATTGCCAAGGGTGCGCGCCGGCCACGCTCACCGTTGCGCGCAGCGCTGGCGCCATTCCAGCCGCTGCTCATCGGATGGAGTGGCAGGGGTGAGGTGGCCACGTTAACCGGTGCGGAAGGGGCCGGTCCGGCAGCGCATCTCGTCGGGGAGCAGACTTATTGCGGTCTGTATCTGAACGAACTGCTGGTGCGCCTTCTGCATCGCCACGATCCGCACGAAGATCTTTTCGACGTTTATGCGCACGCCCTTTTCAATCTGCAGCGGGCTGATATCACAGAAATCACATTGCGGTTGTTCGAAAAGCATATGCTGCAGGAATTGGGTTACGGATTGGTTCTGGATCGCGAGGTAAGTGGCAATTGCCCAATTGCGGCGGATGTCGACTATGATTACGTGCCGGATCGCGGGCCCGTGCGCGCGCCGTCGGCAGATTATGGGGTGCGGGTGAAGGGGGCAAGTTTGTTAGCGCTGGCGCGCGAGCAGTTTTCCGAGCCTACAGAATTATTCGATAGCAAGATGTTGATGCGTGCCTGTATTGCCCACCACTTAGGGGGGAGGCCGCTCCATAGCCGCTCGCTTTTTCGAACTGACCGCCCGGCAGCAAACCATTCCGAGAAAGGACAAAGGTGATGATCAAGCTCGGCGTTAATATCGACCACGTGGCGACGCTGCGCCAGGCGCGTGGTACGCGTTATCCGGACCCGATTCAAGCGGCCATTGAAGCGGAACAGGCGGGAGCGGACGCGGTAACGCTGCATCTGCGCGAGGACCGACGCCATATTCAGGAACGCGACGTCGAAATGCTGAAGGGTATTCTGCAAACGCGGATGAACCTGGAGATGGCGGTAACTGACGAGATGGTCAACTTTGCGGTACGCATGCGGCCGGAAGAGTGTTGTCTGGTTCCCGAGCGGCGGGCCGAACTGACGACCGAGGGTGGATTGGATGTGGTGTCGCATCAGGCAAGAATCGCCGCGGCGTGCGCGCGCCTGGCCGGGGCCGGCGTGCGCGTATCGCTTTTTGTTGATCCAGATCCATCTCAGATCGAAGCCGCTGCTGGCAGTGGCGCGCCTGTCATTGAAATCCATACCGGGCATTATGCCGACGCACCGACTGAGCAGGAGCGCGTGCAGGAACTAGGACGCATAGAGCTGGCAGTGGAACAGGGACGCGAGCTAGGTTTGCAGGTAAATGCCGGTCACGGACTGAATTATCTTAACGTGCATGAGATAGCGGCAATCACCGAAATCGCCGAACTCAACATCGGTCATGCCATCATTGCACGCGCACTGTTTATCGGACTTCAGCAGGCGGTACGCGAAATGAAGCGCCTGATGTACGAGGCGCGTCGATGATCTTTGGCATTGGTACTGATATTGTGCGTGTATCACGCATGCAGAAGAATATCGAAAGCTACGGGGACAAATTTGCCGAGCGCATTCTAACCGCCGAAGAGATGGAGGAATATCAAATGGAATCGCGCAAGGCGCATTTTCTGGCGAAGCGTTTTGCCGCCAAAGAAGCGGCGGCGAAGGCTATGGGGACGGGTTTCAGTGGCGGAATTGCATTAAGCCATATCGGCGTATCCCACGACAGTGCCGGCAAACCAGAGCTGGTGTTTAGCGGCGAGGCAGGCGATTTCATTCGGTCAAAAGGGATAACGAGTATTCACGTGAGTCTCGCGGATGAGCAAGATCACGCTGTTGCGTTCGTGACCTTGGCGATCGATTGACTGGCAGGAAAGTTCTGGACTGCAAGATGGGCGCAAAAGTAGTGTCAGCGGCTTTTTTTGACGTCTAGTTGCAAGCTATCGCGGATTTGGAATGCAGCAGGGGCGCTCCTTGGCGGTTGATGGATCTCAGAAGTGGCGCGGTGGTCGGCCGCTTTTGCGCGTCTGACGGGGAAATCGCACGCAGATTCAAGGTGTTTAGAGGTCTGATGCTATTCTTTCTCCCGTAGGCAAAAAAATAAGGAGGGAGTTTGGAAAAACGAGGAGCTTTGGGACGTCATTGCCGGAGCTTCGGGCTCGGTGTTTTGTGTCTGGTCTTGACTGCCTGCAGCGGCGGAGGCAGTTCGTCTGGCAATGGTTCTACGGCAACAGGCATTTCGACAGTAACGCTCAAATGGAATGCGCCAAACCAGAACATGAATGGCAGCTGCCTTACCAGCATTGCCGGTTACCACGTCTATTCGGGCACCTCGTCAAGCAATATGGCGCTCAAGGAAACCTTGGCACCAAATGCTGTTTCGTGCAGCGCTGGCGGAACAGCAAATAACTGCGGACAGATCCAGACCTGCTCATATACTTTGACCAATATTACCTCGGGCACATGGTATATCGCCGTTCAGGCATTTGATTCAAGTGGACAGGACAGCGGCGACTCAAATGTAGTAGTCAAGACGATTCCATGATGTGGAGATACCCACCGCCTGGGCCGTTGGTACTATCAACGCCGTGCTGCATAACGATTCGCTGCCGAATCTGGATGGCGCCTACCTTTACGTCTTCGACGCCAACGGCAACGTCAACCCGGACGGCTATTCGCTTTGCGGGTCTTGTCCGCAGCCACCGTCAAACCTGACCGCTAGTTGAACGAATCCTTACGACTTGTAGAGGACTGACATGCAAATGTTATCCGGAGCAAGCCTGCGCAAAGCTTTCACGTGGAATGCTTTCATCGTGCTGAGCTTGCTTAGCGCTGAAGTATTCGCCACGCCGAGCATTACCGGAGTCAGTACTGCGGGCGGCCTGGTCAATGGCGCATCCCTCACAATTACCGGATCAGGATTTGGAACCAAGTCACCCGCTGCGCCATACCTGTGGGCCGATTTCAGTAACGGTTCTATCGAGCCGTCGAACCTGGGTCAACAAACCCAGTGGACGCAGATTCAGAACATGGTGTACAGCGCAACGGGCGGACCCAACAATGGCCCCTATGCGGCGGGCATTCCTTTGAATCTGACCGGAAGCGGTTCTGATGACGCATGGGCGCTGGCCATCGATGCCAAGGGATTCACCTGGAACGATCTCAGCGCGCGATATTACGTTTTCAAAAAGAGCTTCAGAAATTTCGATGTGGAAAATTATCTAGGAACTGGCGCTCAACTGAACTGGAAACCCTTCCGTATCTGGAATCTCAATTCAAGCGGCAACCTGGCATATCCAGATTGGGCAGAAGGATCATTTAACGGAAACTATGAAAGCGAGGGAATAAGTGCCTATGGCACCACTGAAGTGTCACCCTACGCGGCGGTCAACGGCGTACCGACAAACCCCGCATTAGTCGCCGGCCCTGTCAGCCAATGGTTCTCGGAAGAGAATATCTGGCAGGTCAACTCGACGACCACAAGCAATGATGGATTATATTGGTGGTACGTCAACAATCAGCTTGTTGGCCAGCTTCCGGTCAACATGGGATGGACCACATACCATTTCATTATGCGCGACGACTCAACGTCGAACGGCTCGATGATCAGATTGTACGCTCAGGGAGTTGCGGCGAATGCGCCTTCATTCCCGCTGACCAACGCATTCGGCATGGACGACATCTACGTCGACAACACCTGGTCGCGCGTGATGATCGGCAATGCATCCACCTGGGCCGCGAGCATGGTGCATGATGTGGAGATTCCGACCGCCTGGTCCGACGGTTCCGTCTCTGTGATACTGCACAACGATTCCCTCCCGAGCTTTGATGGCGCCTACCTTTACGTCTTCGACTCCAACGGCAACGTCAACCCGGACGGCTACCCGCTTTGTGGATCGTGTCCGCAGCCGCCCGCTAACCTGACCGCCAATTAACCGGATCCAAAGACCTGCGGACCGACAATCCATGTTAACCGCCGCAACCGTGCGCAGAATCCTAGGCTGGAATGCGTTGATCGCGCTGTGTCTGCTAAGCGCTAGGACCGAAGCTACCCCGGCGATTACTGGTGTGAGCGATTCCGGTGGTTTGGTCAATGGTGCCACAGTCACCATCAATGGATCGGGCTTCGGGACCAAGATTCCTGCCGCTCCTTACGTTTGGGCGGACTTCAAACAGGGAAACCTCGACCCTTCACCGCTCGGGCTTGATCAATCATGGGGCAACAGCCCCGGCACGGGGTCGAGTGTCGGCAATATGGTCTATAGTGCCACGGGTGGTCCCCAAAACGGACCGTACGCCCAGGGCACGCCGCAATCCGGATCGGGGGTCAGCTGGGCGTTCTTTGTGGACCCTCCTGCCACCTCTACAGGTGCCTGGGCGTTTACCTGGAACGACCTCGGTGCCAAGTATTATGTCTTCCGGAAGGCAAAGAAAAACTTCGCGACAGCGAACACGATAAACTGGAAACCCTTCCGCATGTATAGCCTCTTTTCCGGAGGAACGGAGTGGGTGTGGGGCTCGTGGAACGGCAACGTGGAGGCTGACGGCCTGCATAACACGGTTGGCGGCATGTCAAGCGCCTACGCGGCGACCTACGTCAATGGCGCCACATCCGGTACCGCGACAAGTCCCACGCTTACAGAAGGCCCGCTCAACCAGTGGTTTTCCGACGAAATCGCCTATCAGGTCAACACCTGCTATACCTGCACCGATGGAACGATGCAGTGGTGGGTGAACGGCTCTCTCGTCGGACAGGAACCCATTTACATGGGCTGGACGACCTACACCCTAACGCTACGCGACTCAGCAACCAATGAAGATATCGCCAACATGGCTATCCAGGGTGTTGCGGACAACGACCCCTCGTTTCCGACCACCAACACCTTCGGCCTGGCCGACATCTACGTCGACAACACCTGGTCGCGCGTGATGATCGGCAATGCATCCACCTGGGCCGCGAGCACGGTACATGATGTTGAGATTCCCACCGCCTGGGCCGATGGTTCTATCAACGCTGTGCTGCATAACGATTCGCTGCCGAATTTGGATGGCGCCTACCTTTACGTCTTCGACTCCAACGGCAACGTCAACCCGGACGGCTACCCGCTTTGCGGGTCTTGTCCGCAGCCACCGTCAAACTTGATCGTAAATTGACAGCGCGGGCGACTGAATTTCTGTGGGGGGCGGGGCGTCGCGCAAGACGAGCGACAACTTCTGCTGGGCAGTCTGTAGGATTTCCAGGCCGGCTCGGCTCATACTCGTAACTGTCAGTCACCTTTGTGTGACCTTAGCTTGAGTCATGGCAGACTTTGGGAACTCGACCTGCTCGGCCAGCGGCTTCCCGCCGCTGGCTGTAATTATTGACCAGATCTGTGGTTGGGAACCTTAAACCCAGGGATTACTTTTTCTGCCCCGGGGGGCGGAATCCGGCCGGAAGTTTGCCGTAGTCACCCTCGCCAAAGAGAAACCCGACCATGTGCATTTCGATCACCTCGATGCTTGCTGGGTCGGCGGTGCTGAGGTGGTTTTCATTGATGATGATTGCCAGGCGCTGGAGCCACTGGTTCCATCCCTCGCGCGAGACGTTTTCGTAGATGCGCTCGCCTAGGATGCCGGGATGTGGCGGGCGATCCAGCCCCTCGGCTTCGCGTTTGAGTACTTTGCAGAATACAGTCCGTGCCATGATTTCACACTTTAAAAGTGGTTAATGTAAGTAGTTCCGAATTATAACTGAATGGGCGCCTCCTGCGCGACGTTTGCAGCGTCTAATTTGTACGAATGCCGGTTAGGCGGAACAGCGAAAAGAAGGTTAGAATAATACCCGTAACGATTATTTCCCTTGTAAAAATTGGAGGTTTTATGTCGGCAGCAGCAAGTGTGGCCTACCAGCCCGAAATCAATGACGACGACATTCGCCTTACGCCGGCAGCCCAGGCCAAAATAGCCGAGCTGCTCAGCCAATCCGACGGAGAGGCGTCCGCGATCCGCGTTTTTGTGGCCGGCGGCGGCTGTGGCGGCATGGCTTATGGCATGACCTATGCCGAAGCGACCACACCCTACGACAGCGTGATAGAAGGGCAGAGTTTCAAGGTCTTGGTGGATGCAGTTGCGCTCAATTATCTGCGCGGCTGTGAAATCGACTTCACCAACGACAGCCTCAATCCGAGCTTCGTGTTCAATAACGTCTTCCAGAGCGTTGGCGGAACCGGTACCTGTGGTGGTTGCGGCGGCGGTTGCGGAAAGTAATAGTGTCCCAGCGCGGCGCCTGCTGCTAATTGCGCCGCACGGCAGCTACCGCACCGCACCGTTTATCGAGGCGGCCGGACAGCGCGGCATTGAGGTATTGATTGCCTCGGAAAGCAGGCATTCGCTGGTAACTGCCTACGCCAAGGGGCTGCAAGTGGATTTTTCGGATGCGGACAGCGCCCTGCGCAGCGTGTTGCAGGAAGCCCGTAGCCGGCCGTTTTCCGCCATCGTTGGTACTGATGATGCCAGCACAGAGCTGGCGGCGCGCGCGAGCAGTGCCTTAGGGCTGCCGCACAATCCGCCCGATGCCGTGCGCTTCGCGCGGCGCAAGGATCTTGCTCGCGACCGCTTGGCGCAATGTGGTGTGCCAGTTCCGTGGCATCGCAGACTCGACCTCGAGCGATCGCTCGCGCCGCAGATCGAAGGCATTCCCTATCCTTGCGTACTTAAGCCGGTTGCACTCGCGGCCAGCCGCGGCGTAATTCGCGTTGACAATCCCGCTGCCCTGCTGCGGGCGGTCGCGCGCATTAGCACCATCCTGGCTCCGATCAAAGATCCAGACGAAAGACGCTTTCTCCTCATTGAGCGGTTCATTCCGGGTGCTGAGATCGCAGTCGAAGGTCTGCTCAGCGGCGGCCAATTAAAGATTCTCGCGATTTTTGACAAACCAGACCCGCTCGACGGCCCTTTTTTCGAAGAAACCTATTATGTTACCCCGACGCGCCTGAGCGGTGCGATGCAGGCTGTCTTGCTGCAGCGGTTGAGTGACGCCTGTCGCGCCTACGGCCTGCTAGAAGGTCCGGTGCACGCGGAATGCCGCATAAATGAGCAGGGGGTGTGGATTCTGGAAGTGGCGGCACGCACGATAGGAGGGTTATGCGGGCGGCTACTGCGTTTTGGTACGGGATTGGGGCTCGAGGAAATCGTGTTGGCACATGCGATGGGCGAACAGATTGAAACACGCCTGGAGGACGGCGGGGCGGGTGTCCTGATGATTCCGATCCCGCAAGCCGGCATACTGCGTCGCGTGGAAGGCGTGCTGGCGGCAACGAGGGTGCCGTATATCGAGGATGTTGTTATCGACGTACGCGAGGGCTATGAACTCGTTCCGCTGCCGGAGGGGTCCAATTACCTGGGATTCATCTTTGCGCGCGCGCCCGACGCGCACATGGCTGAGGCGGCATTGCGCGCCGCCCACGCCTGCCTCAACATCGTTGTGGCGCCGCTGTGGAAGGGCGCGTTCGGCGGAACGACGATCACCTAAGATCTCTTGCGCTTCTAATGCCTGACCGCTTTGTCCTTCACCAGTGTTCCGTTGAAGCCGATTGCAGCGGCAATGCCGGCCAATAGCAGTCCAACTAACAGCAGAAGTGGACCGATAACGGCGAACCAGCTCGCCAGCAGATTCTGCGCCCAAGGCAGTTTGAGCGCGACCGCGAGATACAGTAGCCCCGAGTGACCCAATGCGCCGAGAATAAAAAACCAGCTTATGGTCTGTTTGAATCCGGCAGGTACCGCGAGGAAGGCGATGAAAATGCCAACGACGATGTTGAGCAGCGCTTCTAGATTACCATGAGCGTGTGGACCACCCTTGATTGCGTCGATAGGTGACTGCGCATCAAGTTGCGCCGACAGGGCGAGCAGCGCGTCGGCATCGGCCCTGGCAATCTGTTCCGGCGTCATTTTCTCGAGATCTACCGTGAAGCCGTTTTCTTGGGCAAGCTGCAGGGCCCCGATCTTCTCCTGCCGTTTGGCCGCTGCGCTGCGCGCAACCGGAACGTACTTGAGAATCATCAGTGGACCAAGGGCGGCGGTGAGTGCCAGGAAGAGAAAACCGAATACGATATTTTTTTTGCCGATCATGACCATCTCCTTGTCCTGGTTTCGGTTGCGGGCAGCCGGCAGGGTAATGAATCGGTGCCTGCGGCTGACTGGGTAGTCTACACTCGTTGTCGGACCTGCGCGGCAGTGCTCCCGCCGGCAAACCCGGGAATAACGGCGTCAGATCAAGGTGTTGATGAATAAAAGTTCTAAATTGGCGCAGTGATTACTGAAACTTCGGGAGCCGGACGGCGCAGTTCATCCTTATCGAGCGTTCCTTGTCGCCAAGAGTGCGGCGGGAGATCGAGGCTGGGGCGTGGTGAGTGTTTTTATTCAGCTTCAATTCGCGGACGATTACTGCACGCAGCGCTACGCTTGATTCTCGGGCGCATTTGCCAGGCCGAGGCGAAAAGAAGCCTTTCGCGTTGCCATGCAGCGAGGTATTGATCAGCGCCAAGGGCTGACCGATTCGCCGATGCTGCTGCCGAAAGGAGGCCGGACCAGCTTGCTGATCCGGCCTTTCGGTTCACGTGCCGTATTGACCGCTTATTTCGGCATGCCACCGGCATCGATAGTCTGGCCCTTTGCGATCGAATGCAGATAGGCGATCATGTCCACCATGGTCTTGCTGCCGAGTGCCGGCGGCCTTCCACCCAACCCGCCTTTTACGCAATGTTGGATCTGCATGTCGAGGGTGACGACCGAGTGAAACTTCGGGTTGTAGCGCGGAAAGATAGCAGCCGCGTTGACAAGGCTCGGAATCTCCTTGCCATTCGGCATTCTTCCGGCAACTTGCCCGCCACCCAGGTGACAGGTCTCGCAGGTGACCGACATGCCGTGAATCTTGCGATGACTGCCAAAAGTATCATGCGCAAAGATTTTTCCGCCTTCGCTTGCTGCGCTGTCCAGCATCTTGGCGGCGGCCGCTGGATCGGCCGGTTTTTCCTTCATGGCCGCGGCTACCGGGAGGGCCAGCACGAGCGCCAGGCTGCTCGCGGCAAGTTTCAGTAGGGTCGTCTGTTTCATTTATTGACTCCGTTCTTAGTTGGTCTTGAGTGTGGGTGCGTTACAGCTGAAAGCCGTGTCACAGCTGCGCATCGATATGTTACCGCGTTTCCGGGAGATGGAAACATCCGTCTATCGACATAGCAATTTTTTGTGGCCCATAAAAGGACCTGTTGAAATTCTCTTTGGCCAACGACGCGTTCGCCCGTCGCGACGAAGACGGTGACTTTGTTTCCGAACTGTGCTTGCCAAAATGATGATCGGCAGAAGATGCCAAAAGGCATTCAGGTCGTTAACAAGGATCGGGCCGGTCGGGCCTGGTGTATTTCAACCATCGAACTTTTGATTGAAGAATTTGGCGGTTATGATGACGTCAATGTTACAGGATTGCGCTGCGCGCTCTGCTCGCGAGCGTCTGCGGCGCTCGCGCTATGTCGGGTCGGGGGCAGTACGCCGGTCGTTGGTGCACTGGTAGGCGCTGACTTGGTGCCGCGTATGAGCGAGAAGCGCAATAACGCTTTTCACCTTATCTTCAGCTGACGCTGCGCCCTCTTGGAACCTTGTCGAGCCACAATGCCTCGAACTCCCCCGGGGGTAGCGGTTTGGAGATGAGATACCCCTGCCCGAAGTCACAGCCGGCGGCGATGAGGAAGTCGCGTTGCTCTGCAGTTTCAATGCCTTCCGCGATGACCTTTAAACCGAGTTTGTGCGCCATCACGATGACCGCCTCGGACAGCGCGCGATCACTCACGTCTGTGGCGAGATCGCGGACAAAGGTCTGGTCGATCTTCAAGTAATCTATGTCGAACTTTTTCAGGTATGAAAGGGCCGAATAGCCGGTACCAAAATCGTCGATCGCCACTTGCACATCGGCGTCGCGAAAGCGGATCAGCTTTTCCGTGATGCTGGCATCAGCGTTGAGCAACAGGCCCTCGGTAATTTCAATTGCAACGCTCTGACCTGACAGATCAAGTTCCTGCAAATAAGCAATCCACTTGTCAATGTCGGTTTCAGTGCTCTGGAACTGGACTGGCGACATATTCACGCTGATCTGGATTCCACCGGGTCGCAGCTTGGCCCAGCGACTAGCCCAGCGTGAAGTTTCGCGGAAAACCCAATCGCCGATTTCAATGATGAGACGTGTTTCTTCGGCGACAGGAATGAATTCCATCGGACTGATGAGTCCTCGTGTCGGGTGGCGCCATCGCAGCAGAGCCTCGGCCTTACAAATCCTGCGCGACGACAGATCCACTATCGGCTGGAAGAACAGCAAAAACTGGTTCTTGGCGAGCGCGTCGTGCAATTCGTTGATCAATCCAATTCGCGCCTGCGCCTTTTCCTGAAGGGACTTGGTGAAATAACTGAAACGGTTGCGTCCAGCATTCTTGGCCGCGTACATCGCCTGATCGGCATTGCGCAGCAGTTCATCCACTTTGACGGCGTCGGTGGGATAAAGAGTAATTCCGATGCTGGCCGAAATATGGACCGACGGCTGGCCCGATGTGATAAAGAAGGGCCGCTGCAGGCTGGTAAGGATGTCGTGAGCAATCAACTCGACGTGATCGGTATCCTGCAGCTGGGACAGAATCACGGTGAACTCATCTCCCCCAAGCCGCGCTACGGTGTCGCTTTCGCGCACGCATGCGCCAATGCGATTGGCCGCCTCAACAAGCAGCCGGTCCCCAGATGGATGTCCCAGGGAGTCGTTTACTTCCTTGAAGCGGTCAAGATCGATGAACAGCACCGCGAGCACTGCTTGATCGCGATGTGCCTTTTTGACTTCCTGCTCGAGTCGATCAAAGAACATGTAACGATTGGGCAGGTCAGTGAGCGGATCATAGTTGGCCTGGCGCCAGATCAGCTCGCTGGAATGCTTTCTCTCTGTTATATCGCGCGAAACACCGAGTAAGGCAACCACGCGGCCTGCCGCATTGCGCAAGGGTGACGCATGAGTTTCGAGCCAGCGTTTCGTGCCGCGTTTGCCGATGATCGGAAATTCCAGCATTCCGCTATTGCCTTCGCAAACCCACTTGTGAAATCCCGTGAACCCGGTCCTGTTTTCCGGCGGAATGAAATCAAGCAGACCGGTGCGCTGTGCCTCTTTAAGGCTATCGACCTCAAGCATGACGAGTCCAGCCTGGTTTATCTGCACGAGATTGCCCTCCAGCGACACGACCTTCACGCATTCGGGCTCGTTCTCAAGGATGGTCTCGAGAAAATTCCGCTGGTCGGTAATGGTGTCCATTGCCTGTTTCAGCTTCGTGATGTCCTGAGCCACCAATACAATGCAGCGTTCTTTGCCTATGTCGACGATTTCGGCAGAAACGAGGCAGGTCACATCCTGTGTCTTGGTCCGGAAAACAACTTCGCGATCGAGAATGCGGCCCTCTGCGCAAAGTGCCGACACGAAAGCCTCGCGATCGACAGATTGTCCCCACAGGCCGAGATCGTTTCCGGTTTGTCCCATGATTTCTGTACGATCGTAGCCGGTTAGGCGCAACCAGGCGTCATTGACCTCGATATATTTTCCTTCAGCGAGCGTGGAAATCGATATGGGATTGGGAGAGTTGCGGAATGTCTTGGAAAACTTTTCCTCGCTTCTGGCCAGTGCCTGAGAAGTGTTTTTGCGTTCGGTGATATCGATCAGCAAGCCGAGCATCCGCAAGGGTTTGCCGTATTCATCGAGATCGATAGCTTTGCCAATACTGTTGATCCACCGGAAGGATCCGTCCGCATGCCGGAAGCGGAACTCAATATCGAACTCGGTCAGGCCCTGCTCGCGGACGGACTGCATATGGTCCGTGACTAGTTTCCGGTCATCGGGATGTGTTCTTTCAAGCAAAATCTCTTTGCCTTGCACGCCGTCGACGGGATCGTAGCCCAGCATCTGAAAATAGGTGGGTGTGGTAAACCATGCATCGGCTGCCATGTCCCAGTCCCAGACACCGATGTTGGTCGCATCAAGAGTCAGCCGCAACCGTTCCTCGTTTTCTCTCAGCAGGATTTCCAGCCGCAGGCGGTCGCGCTCGCGGTCGAAGTTATCCAGCGCAAACGTTATGTCGCGAACCATTTCACTGAGGAGCTCGATAATTTCCTCTGAAAAGGCGTGTCTTTGCTCATGGTACAAGGCCAACACCGCGTAGGGTTTTGCCGAGCGCATAATCGGAAAGCTGGCGCTCGAATTCCAACCGTATCTCAGTGCCCGGTCATGCCAGGGCTTGGTCATGGCGCTGTCGCGAAAATCATTAATGATGACTTGGCGGGATTCGCGGTACGCCACTGCCGTTGGGCCGCGGCCCTGCTCAGTCGACGGACTGATGGGGATCTCGAAGTTGCTCACATACTCGACACCTGATCCAAAGGCGACCGTTGGCTTGATTAGTCCGTCATGCTGATCCGGTTGACCGACCCAAGCCATTTTCATGCCGCCCAATTCGACCGCAATCCGGCAAACCAATGGAAACAGCGTTTCTTCGGTTTCCATGCGCACGATGGCCTGATTGATTTCACTCAGCGCGCGATAAATGCGGGTCACTCGCTCTCTTTGGGCTTCGAGGCGGCGGTTTTCGTCGACGTCGCGGGCGAAAACGAAGATGGCCTTTCGACCTTCCCGAATCAGTTCCCCGGTTCGCAGTTCCACCGGAAAAACGTCGCCATTTTTGCGACGCCAAAAGCCTTGGCGTGATGTATGTGTATCGCGCTGGGTAGGATGGGAGGTCTTGCCTGCCCGATCAGGGGGAATCGCTGCTTCTATGTCGGTAATCGAGAGCTGCAGCAGTTCTTCGCGCGAGTAACCCAGACTTTGGCAGGCCTGAAGATTCACATCGCTGATGCGGCCGTCCGTTTCGTGAACAAGAAATATATCCGGACTTTGCTCCAGAATTGTCCTGAATCCTTCCATATTGTTCACGCCATTCCCTCGATAAGCATATGGTACCTGTGGGACAGGGCCATTTGCATTCCCGCTGCCGGCAATCTCGCCCGGCCCCCCGATCGTGACGACGAATATGCGGCGCTCATCTGACGAGTTCACGTGCCTGTTATTTTAGTAGCAAACTTGTGAAAGCGATGAGCAGAATGCGAGTTCGGCCGAGCCAGATTAAGGGATGACAACAATTACTGTGTGGTATTTCTGGGTTGCCGCCCTGTCCTGGCTTAGGGCGCGACTGCCAAGAATCGCTCCAGCTTTGGCAAATCCGCCGCATTCAAGCGCCGACGGGCAGACTTTTCGGAAAAATCCTCATTTCGCTGCCGTGAAGCAATTAAAGGCGAAATGTCGCGCCATCGGTTCCGCCTCAAATGTTATTTCAGGGTGGTCGGGAGGCGCAGAATGTCGTGTTGCCGAGGGTCGGTCAAGGGGGAGGGGAATTCCGACACGGATGTCGACGGTCGGGGCCGGTTGTGCCCTGCAAGGTATCGTAGGGCAAGCGGATTTGGGTGGCCGCCGACCTGTCCTTTGGGAATGGCGAGGTTATCGCGACTCGCTAAGGTCAGGCGACGCAGTTCGGCGGTGTTTTAGATGTGATTGGCTCCCCGGGACGGACTCGAACCGCCGACCCGGT
Organism: Pseudomonadota bacterium; assembly: GCA_021783175.1. The sequence continues at coordinate 16,896 of JAJXUF010000021.1, read as the reverse complement.
GATTAACAGGCCCATTGCAGCGCATTTCCGTGCGCCGCGCTGCGTCTAAGTGCATGATTACCCAAGAGACGCTGATGTTTGGAGATGCAAGAAAGTGCAACAAAAGTCAGCGGCACTATGGCAAGGCTATGGCAGAAATCACCGGGTCAGCCGGCTGCAGTGCCACCTGTTGACGCCCCAGCCACGAACGGCCGGCAAACCTCCGCCCGCGCGGGCGGGCGGGATCGGGATCTCGACCTGGGCGATCGGCCAATCCCCGGCGAGCTTGAGAAATCCCCGCCGATCGCGCAGCCCCGCGATCTCGGACGCCAGCACCACCCGTTCGATGCTGATCTGCTCGCTTTCTCCGGAATGCGAGCCGCCGGCGCCGGATCCCTCGCTCTTCACCCGGCGCGACAGTTGCTGGTCACCGAGCAGACGGCTGCACCAGTCCGCGGTTTCCGGATCACCCGCGCGCAGGATCAGCTGGGAAGAGAAGCAGCTTAACAGCGTTTGCGCGCCCTGCAGGCCGTACGCCCCGCGCAACTGCGCGACCGTCTGCAGACCGGCAACCGCGCAAAGCCCGAATTTCCGGCCCTGGGTGAGTGCGTCCGACAGCGACTGGACTCGCCCGAGTGCCGCCAATTCGTCCAACAACAGCCATAATCGCCGGTTGCGATCCGGCGGCAGCGCCAGTACGGCGCTCACTAATTCCGCGATCCACGCAGCAATAAGTGGACGCAGCGCCGTACTCAAGTCCGCCCGCACCGGTATCCAGAGCCATCCGCTCCCACGCTCGACCCAGCGGCGCAGACTCCAGGCGTCAGCCCCCGCACCAGGCGGCAGAAACCGATAGGGAGCGAGATAGGCACCGATGATCGCGCGCACCGAGCCCAGCATCCTGGCCGCACCCGAATCGAACAAGGTCTGCGCCGGCAGACCCCTGATCAGTGCTTCGAGGTCCTCGGAATTCGCGACGGTGAGCCCCTGCACCAGATCGGCATTCGTACTCCTTCCCCGGCGCTCCATCAGCCGTTGCAGCACTGCACTGGTGAGCCCCTGCGCGTAGCACTGCCACTGCTGGGCATCACTGCCGTCGGTGTCGGGGAGCAGGCTCTTCGCGAGGCGCTCCGCATCCGCCGCACTAATCATCTCTGCCAGCGGCGACCAGGCGACGCTGCGCGCGTCCAGCGGATTCAGCATCGTGTCGCCGCAACGCCAGTACCGCGCCATCAGTTCACCGCCCGGATCGACCACGACCGCCCGATCCCCCGCGCGGTTGCGGATCGTGTCGACCAGGGCCTGCAGCGCGAGCGATTTGCCGGTGCCGGTCGAACCGGTGAGCAACACATGCTGCGTCTCGATGGCGCGCGGCATCGAGACCCGGCCGATTCGGATGGCGCCGCGCTCCCCACGCGCCGGCCGACCGAAGCGCGCCCCGCGCTGCACGACGTCGCGGCCGCGCCGCCGGAGCGCATAGGTGACTGCGGCGACGACCACCGCGGCGGTAGCCGGCACGAGGTAAACCACCGGCGGCAGGACCCGGGCCAGTTGCACCAGAAACGAGAGCGCGCTTTCGTGCGGGTGCGGCACGAACAGCTGCGCGCGCAGCCACCGCCCCGCCGCACGTGCCGCGTCCGAAAAGCCCACCGGGTGCAGGGCGGCCTCGCCGGCATAGCCCAGGAGGGTCAGCACCCCCCACCCGGTGAGCGTCCCTTTGAACCGGTGACCCCGCGCTGCCTTCGTCATGGGGTCATCTCCTCCGCTGAAATGGATCCCGGATCGGGGAGGGCGGCAGGATGCCGACCTCTCTATATATTAGGTATGCGGCGGAAATGCCGCCACTCAGCGATCGAGTTCGACCGCGTGCCTCGACACCGCCGGAGACGGCGCAGCCCGCTCCACCGGGTGCCCGACCTCCCGGGCGTGTGCCAGGTCGCCTGCGCGGCCGAGTTCGTGGGCGGCCGCCGCGCGCAGGGACTGGAGCCGAGACAGATCCGGTATCGACGTCTCGCGGGCCGCGGCGAGGGCGTGCTGCTTCTCTGCCCACGTCTCCCACGACGTTTGCAGCCGCTGCGCGTTGTCGGTCAGGATCTGCAGGGATTTCCGCTCACGGCTGCACGCAACGTAGGCCGTTTCGGCCGTCGCCACACGGGAAGCCTCGCCGGCGACGATCACGTTATCGACCGTCGCACCTTGCGCGGCATGCACTGTCCGGCACCAGCCGTAATCGATGCGGTGGTTTTGCTTGGGATCGAGTGTGACTTCCCGGCCATCATCGAGCCGGGCCGTGATCTCCGTGCCGCCGTCCGGGTCACGCTCGTCGTAAGAAGAATTTGATCACCAGCTAGGCAAGAGAACTCATGGAAAAGAAAGAGCAGATCGGACATATCCTGGATCTGTCTGCGAAGGTAATCGCACTGATCGCATCGATAAGTCTCGCGTTATCGTTTCTTTGGGACTGGGCCTTCTTTAAGGCGTGCGGACTGAATTTTTCGCAGATCCCCATGTCGATCGAAGATCATGCACAAGGTGTATTAATGTGGGCTATGCCCGCGGTTATCACGGGCGGTGGCCTTTATTTCATCGGAGCGCTACTTAACGCACGCATACAACAAGGCCTCACGGAAGAGGAGATAGTAAAGTCCAGTCCGAATCCTTCACTGGCGGCAGCGCGCAGGCGCAGACCTTGGATCTTCATGTTGGCAATATGTGTATTGGTTGCCGTCTCTTATATGTTATTTGGCGATTTGTTTTTTGCCGGCGTCTGGTCTGTCGGAATCCCAGGGACGTGGATTGTTGTGGCGAATTGGTTAACTAGCCATCCTCGAATAATCCAGAGACGCTCAGCCGTTGTTCGGGTGTCAATTAAGGGATTACCGATAATCCTGTGGTATGTATTTGCAGCTGGTTACCTTTCTGCGCGATCTCTCCTCGACAATTCCAATCCAAAACAAACAATCTATTTATCCGGATCGTCACAGTCGGTGATTCCGGCCATGGTGTCGCGGACGTTTGAACGTGGGGTATTGATCGAAGACAAGGATACTCAGCACATCTCCTTTATCCCGTGGCCTTCAATTCGGCGAATTGTCGAAAACGAGAAGCCACATGAGGTTGGGTATCAAGGGCTGGCTTGTGAATACTTTCACTTGTGCATGGGTAACAAGTTATCAGGAAAACACTTCAGGGTTCCCTCCGCTGGTTCGCTCAGATGACAAACGGTAAACGCTATGTTGACCAGCGACCCAACGATTAAGGCGAACAACGACCACAACGTCCATTTCCTCGGTGCGGGGTTCTCGGCTGCCGCTCATCAAAGACTTTATGAACCGGATGCGCGATGCGGCGATCTGGCTCGGGCCGCAAGCGGACCGGGAACGCGAGTTCGCGGTGATCGACCGTGTACTCCGGTTCCGCCGGGAGGCAGGGTCACCGCTATAGCCCTGTTCCGGCGATCCCGAACACCTTCTCGAAGCCCAGCCTCCCTGCGCGCGTGACACGCACCGCGCGGCTGTCGAGGCGATGTTCCACCCACTTCAACTCCAGGCAGCGCTTGTAAATCGCAATACCCACCGCACCCGCTAAATGATGCCGGCGCTCGCTCCAATCAATGCAGGTGCGGCAGTAAGGGTGTTTGCTCATGCGCCTGACATCGATTCCCCATATGTCCAAAAACTTAAGACCGGCCAGCGTGACGTGGGCTACCTCCCCGTCGATTGCCACGCAGTTTTTATGGACGAGCGCGTCGCAAATCGACACTCCCAGCTGGCCCGCAAGGTGGTTGTAGCAGGTACGACCGCGCTGCAGCTCCGGGTCGACCTGGAAGCGCGCCGCCGGGCAAGGGAAACTCGTCGCGACCACCATGACGGCCTCCAGCATCGCTGCCACGTCCGGCGAAGCAATCCGGTAGTAGCGGTGGCGGCCTTGGCGGATGGAGATCAGTAGACCGGCCTGCTCCAGCTTGCTCAGATGTTCGCTTGCGGTCGGAGCGGTGATGCCCGCGCAAGCCGCCAACTCTCCCGCCGGCAGAGCCCGCCCATCCCCCAGTGCCAGCAGCATGTTCGCGCGGGCTGGCTCACCGACCAGGCCGGCGATTTGAGCGACTTCAAGCGCATTCGACATGTCCCTCATGGACCTCCTGGCCGGATTGTACGCCGGGGCTGATTTTTCCACACTTCGGTTAAGGCCGAAGCATTCCGGGTTATTTGTGGGTACGCTCCGAAGTCACAGTGAAACACGGGAGAATGTCGAATGGATGAAGAGCAAAGCGCTGGGATGACAGGTTCAGTAGAACGGCCGCGAGCGCAGATTACCCGCCAAGGCCGGATTCTCATGGTCCTTTGCCTCGCGGTCTTGATGGTTCAAGTAGACACCTCGGTCGTCAACCTGGGCGTGCACGCCATCGGCGTGGCGCTGCATGCCCCCATGAGTACGTTGCAATGGACGGTGGACGCCTACAACCTGGCCTATGCCTTGCTCCTGATGTCAGGGGGTACGCTGGCGGACATTCTTGGCCGTCGCCGGATCTTCCGGTGGGGGATCGGCGTCTTCACCTTGGGTTCCTTGGTTTGCGGGCTGGCGCCGAACGCCGCGGTGCTGATCCTGGGCCGGGTGGTGGCAGGCACCGGCGCGGCGCTGTTACTGCCCAGTACGCTCGCCCTGATCCGCGTCATCTGGCCCGACCCGCGGCAACGGGCGCACGCCATCGGCATTTGGGCCGGCACGAACGGTGCCGCGTTTGCGATCGGGCCAACCCTCGGGGGATTCCTGATCTCGCTGGCCGGCTGGCGCAGCATCTTTCTTATAGTCATCCCCCTGGGGCTGCTGGCCGCCTGGATGGCGCGGGTCCTGCCGGAATCGGCCGATCCTGCTGGACGCAGACTGGATTTTCCGGGGCAACTACTGGCCGGCCTGGGGTTCGGAGGGCTGACGCTGGCATTGATCGAGCGTGGAGACCTCGCCGTCTGGAGTGCCGCCCTCGGCGGCCTGTGCCTGGCCGGATTCCTATGGGTGGAACGACGAGCCGGCGGAACAGCCATGATGCCGTTGACCCTCCTGGGCAATCGTGCGCTGATCGGGGCGATGGGCGTGGCGGCCGCCATGACCTTCGGGATGTATGGCGTCGTGTTTCTTCTGCCCTTGGTCTGGCTGCAGTCCGGTGCCCTGAGCGTGACCTGGGCCGGAATCGCGCTGCTGCCCATGTCCCTGGTGTTTTTCGCGCTCTCGCACAAATCGGGCGCCTGGAGCCATCGCCTTGGCGCCCGGCCGCTGATGACCGGGGGCATGGTGCTGATCGGCGCAGGGGTCGCGATACTTTCCGGCACTCAAGCCGGCCGGCCGCTCTGGCTCGCTGAAACCGGGCTCCTGTTGACGGGACTCGGCATGGCACTCAACACGGGACCGGTGCTCGCAGCGGCGGTGGCTGCCGTGGCACCCGCCCGCTCTGGCACGGCCTCTGCCCTGGCCAATACGGCGAGGATGGTGGGGGCTACGTTTGGCGTGGCAGTGCTGGGTGCCGTCTACGACACCGTCGGCGCGGGCGCTTTCGGGTTCAGCCTGGCCATGCGCATCGGGGCGGGCGTGGTTTTCATTGGGGCGTTGCTGGCATCGATGTCGACACCTGCTTGATCGACGCACCGCACCGTGTGTGCCCGCGTCCGGCGGGAGACATCATCGAGATCACGCTTTGCATAGGGAAGACCACGTTTGCCCACGTTGCCATGAGACCAGGTGCGGCGCTTGCGGATCAATGACGGCGGGTTGGGACACCTACCTTTCGAACAGAGCAACCGATCACCTCGCACCGGACGCGTCTGCCGGTATAAGCCACCCGTCTGAGCTGACCTGTGATCCGGTGCGCAAGCCGCATCCCATCCAGACGATCATTGTAAGGAAACGGCGCCGACCTCCCACCGCCAAAGCGCACGAATCCCTTCAGTGTTGTCGTGTCGGCGCGGCCGGCTATATGTTTTGCAACCGGTGAGTGACGGTGCGCGCGGAAATAAGTCGGGCCACGATGCAACGGCGCGATCTTCGCTTCGTGTGAACATTTTGCAACCCTTCGGGTAGCTACCGGGAATATGGCGGATTCACGAACAGCAGCGTCGACCATGGCGCGCGAGTCCGTCATCAGCAAAGTCCCTCTTGGGCGCAATCGCGGTGATAGGAAGAGGCGTCCGCCCCGCCCAGCATCGTCAGGTGCGATTGTGTGGTACAGCCCACGGTCCTCATCGTGGGCGTCGAGATCCGTCTTTAGGTCCTGAAACGACACAAAAACGGCAACAAATCGCCCGCTGGTCCAGACCTTGCCGATCCATTACCGCTTCTGTGCCGGAACGCTACCAATTACCGCTCCTGGGCCGCTTTCCTGTCCTTCTCGTACCAGAACATTGCCGGATGATTTCCACGTCTCACCATTAATGGGAAACCAAATAAAGGAGGTGAAACGTGGAACCCAAACGACTGGCGGCGCGCGCCGCAGCACATCTCGATGCCATCAAGGCAGCCCGACAGGCCGGCTACTCGTGGCAAGAGATTGCAACCCGGCTCGCAGTTGCGAGCGGCACGGCCCTGCGACGGGCCTGTGAACGAGCAGGGAAGTACCAGCCAGAGCGGCAACTGCCTTTGCCCGGACCGCCCGCGCGGCCGGACACGGCGCAGGGAAAGCCTAAGGAGAACGCCGAACCGGATACGACGCCCCCGGCGGCCCCGTCCACCCGGCCCCGCATCACGAACCCGGCCGAGCTCCGCCAAGCCCGCAGGGTCGATATCAACCCCGATGACTACCAGGAGTAACCAAGGAGAACGTCATGAAGATCGCCGTAACCAACTTTTGCGGCACGGTCGGCAAGACCACGGTGGCCGCACACCTGCTGTCCCCCCGGATGAACGACGCACCGGTCTTTGCCATCGAGAGTATCAACGAGACGGCCGAAGGACTCGGGGTCGATGTCGAGAAAATCCGCGGGGACCGGTTCAGGGATCTGTTCAAGAAGCTCATTGCGCTCGACGATGCCATCATCGACGTGGGGGCAAGCAACGTCGAGGACTTCCTGTCCGGCATGTCGAAGTTCGAGGACTCGCACCTCGAGATCGACCGCTTCATCGTGCCGGTCACGAGCGGAAACAAGGAACAGAAGGAAACGCTCGGCATGATCGCCACCCTGACCGGCTTCGGCATCCCGCGCGAGCGCATCCGGGTGCTGTTCAACAAGGTTCGCTCCGACGTCACCGAAGAGTTCCCGCTCGTTCTGAACTATGCGCGCAAAGAGCGAAACTGCATCGCCGACCCGGCGGCAGCCATCTTCGAGAATGAGGTGTTTGACCTGATGGCGGCACGCAAGCTCAACATCGCCCAGGCCATCGCCGATGAAACGGACTACAAGTCCCGGCTGCGCGAACTCGGCAGGGACGGCGACCCGCGCCTGCGCGCGCAGTATGCGGACCTGCACGCCATCAAGGCGCTGGCAAAGTCCGTGAATCGGAATCTGGACAACGTGTTCGCGGCGCTCACCGCGCAGGGGGAATCATGACCGACGCCAGATCAAAGCTCGACCTGCTGTACCAGGAGGTCCTCGGCGAGGTCGCCGACATCGTCACCCGCGTAGAGGCGCTCAAGGAGGGCATCCCCAAGGCGACATCCGCGCTAGAATCCGCCGCCTCCGCGGCGGGCGAGGTGAAGACCGCAATCGCGCAGGTGCCGGCGGTGATCCTGAGCCAGACGACTGCAGCCGGCAGGGATCTGCGCGGGCAGGTGCATGCGGCCGGGGTCGAAATCGGACAGGCCGTCGCGCTCGCGATGGAGGCTGCCGCACAGCGCGGCGCAACGGCGCTCAAGCACGCCGTCACTGGCCTGCCGGCGCTCGCACAGCAGAAGCAGGACGAGATCATCAGTGCTTGGCGCGCAGCACTCGCCGACGCCGCCCGGGACGAGGCGCGCGGCGCGCTTGCCGGGCGCATGGCCCGCAGTTGGGGGAGTGTGGGGATGTCGCTACTCTTCGCCATGCTGCTGGGTGCTGCCGGCCTGTGGGCCGGGGCGGATCTCACCCATCACCTGACGCCCTGGGCGCATCCCCTTGAGGTAGATTCCCGCGGGCGCGCCGTGTGCGTGCGGGCGCAGCTCTACAGCGGGTCCTGGGTGACGGTCTGCGGGACGACGTACTGAGCGCTGCTGGCACGAAGAAGGGGGCCCGGAACATCGAGCCGCCTTTTTCTGTCACCGGCCCGAAGCGAGGACGTTAGCCGCGGCGCGTTGGTGCCGCGCGGCCACCACCGTAAGCGCGAAGTCGACTAGGTCCGCATTGTCCCGGATCCGTCCCCATCCCAGGCCCTCGACGTAAACTTCACCTGCCCTTGCCGGTGGCGCCTGTTTGCGTGAGCGCCGCCCGAATCTTGCGCAGGTATTCCTCGCGCTGCTCTGGCGCCATGGGGGGCCGGGGCAGGGCGATCCAGGCAAGCTCCGGGCGCGTGCCGGCGTCCTGGTGACAGCGCGGCAGGCGTTCCGGCATGCACATCGCCCGGAATGCCGGCAGCGACGGGGGCCAATCCGTGCCGGACTCGATGCAGCTGCGAAGACCCGCCGCCAGTTGCGCGCCGGTGATTCCGCACAAGGCGCCTGCCCAGGTTTGCGCGACGTCCGTCAACGATCCGTCGGGGCGGGTGGCGCGCTCGCCAAACACCGCGGAGAACTTATGGCCGTAAAGGTGGGTCATCCGTTCCCAGAGATTCACGATCATCCTTGAATTCAGAGCGCTCGAATTCGCGCCGTGCGGCGCTGGCTCGTTCCGCGAGGCTGGGTCTTTGTGGATGTGCTGACCGATGTGCCGCATGGTTCGTCCCTCCGTTGCGGGATGGTTGAGAAGCCGTCCGCTCGCGCGCGATCCACCACCGCCACTCCGCCTCCCACGATCGGCAAGCCCGGCGGGCTGTCCCATAGGCTTTGAACGTGGCCGCAATGCGCTTGAGATCGCCCGCCAGTTCCGGGCGCGCTTTGTGTGCCCATTCTTCCCAATCTCGGGGCAGAATCCAGTCTTCAGGCAGCGGACCTCGGGCAACTGCCTGCGGGCCGGCGGGTTTCGATTGTTTCCTTTCAACCCAGGAAGCCTCGGCAGAGCGCGCGGCCGCGCGCTCTGTTTCTAATGGTTGTTCTGTGTGTGTTCTGTATTTAGCGTCGAGGAAACCGGCATCCGGTGAACCGACATCCGGAAAACCGGAGTCCGGTTTCTGGACTCCGGTTGACTGGGGGATGTCATAGACGAAGGTTTGGGTCGACCAGCGACCGTGTTCATCCTGTTTCTTGGTGGTCCGGATGTATCCCGCTTCCCGCAGCTCCCGCAGTGCCGTCAAGATGGCGCCCCGTCCCTCCCGTCCCTCCCGGGCGAGGTCGGCGGCGGTCATCTGAAATCCGTCGGCATTGGACAGCAGCCGCAGCAGCACCCCACGGGCTCGATAGGACAGCCGGTCATCCCGCGCCACCTCATTGCGGATCTGGGTGTAATGGTGCTCGGGGCGGGGCGCGCGAATGATCCCGGTCATGGTCCCTTCCGCGCCGCACCCGCGGCCTGCGTGCCGGACGTCACCGGCTGCCCCCCGCGAACAGATCCCCCTGGACCACCGCGATCGCCGCCGCACGCCGGATCGTGGCCGGGTCATCGATCAGCTGGCGCACGCGACGCGGCGCGACCCCGAGGCGCTGCGCGATGTCACCGATGGACGCGCCGCCGCGGGCGGCATCGAGGAGTTGCCCGATCCGGCCCGGCACGCCGCGCGGCAATTCGAGCCGGGGGCAACCGGGTTCGGTCTCGTCGGCGTCGGATGCGGGTGCGATCGCGTCGATCCGGTCCCAGCCGCCCGGCATCGCGTCCGGATAGACGAAGCGATGCCTCATGGTAAACCTCCGCGCGGACGGCCGGGGCCGGGCGCGATCGGGCTGTGCGCTGCCTCTTCCGTGCGCCGCGCGAGCCACGCATCGATCTGCTCCCCGGTCCAGCGGCGCAGCCGACCGATGCGGATGGGCGCCGGCAGCTCGCCGCGTGCCAGCATCAGTTCCGCCTGGCGGCGGCAGATCCGAAGCCGGCTGCACCACTCTTCGATACCAAACGCCTGCATATCGTCTTCCCTGTGCTGGTCAATGGAGAAAATGGCTGGCCTGGGCTGAGTATTTTCCGAAAGGGCTTCGGCCGAACGCCGACGGATCAAATCTGCGCCAGGCGCAGCGCCGCCAATGCGGCAGCCGCCAAGAGGATGCCCCCGACACCCAAAAAATACAGCTGATTTGTACCGACGAAAAACGTCGTCCCCGTGAAGAGGATGAGCAGGCCGGGAATCCCGCAGAGCAGGGTCATGTTCAGCAGCCGGCGCTTTTTCTCCGTTCTCGCCCGCTCGAAGCGGTGGTGACGCAGATTGAAATGGCACTCGGCGCACCAGTCCGAGCGCTGGTAGGTCAGCGCCTGACACTGGGGACAGCGGATGGCATCGGGGTGATTGGGGTTGACTGCTTTGCGAGCGTGAACGGTGAGATCTCCGCCCACCTGCACGTTATGGTGGCCCTGGATCTGCTGCTGTGGGCCGTCCTCCCTTGCGTCGTTGCGCGCGGGGGGTGATTCGTTCTGTTTTTCCTGGATTTCTGCTTTGAGGCGCGACAGCTCTTCCTCCACCGTCCATGGCGTGCGGTTCATCCATGTTCTCCTTGTCAGGCGACGAGTTTCAGCAGGGTTCGCATCTTCGCTTTGCTCAGTTTCTCCCCGGCCACCTCGGCGAGTAACTGGGATTTTTCATAGAGGAGGCCGATCAACCGGGACTTGTGCTCGATGGACAGGGGTTTCTGGAGATCGGCTTCGAACTTCTCCACCACCTCGACCACCCGATCGAGCAGGGTCTGATCCAGGCGCTTGCGTAGATCTTCGGCCAGCATCATGGATCCTTCCCCGGTCAGGAGCCAGACCGGATCCACCTTGAATTCCGCATACAGCGCGTGCACCAGGGCCACCGGGACTTCGCGTTCGCCGCGCTCGTAGTTCTGATAGGCGCGCAGCGATATCCCCAGACGCTGCGCCATCACGGTCTGGGACAGCGCAAAGTGCGCGCGCACCGCGCCGACGCGTTCGTGATAGGGGAAAGACTCAGTCATGCTTGACAGAATACCCATTTGTGCTTAATGATGTCAATAGGGGGTTGATTGTATCGATCGATGAGTCTGGTTCACCGTCCGGAGTGGTCTTGATGAGGCAGGATGCATCATGCAGTTCCATACGCTGGAAAACATCTCGAATGAATGGCCCATCCGCCCCGACACGGCGCGCACTCGGCTGGCCGCCGGGTCAGGACCTGTCGCCGTCGATCAAGGTCGGCAGGGGACGATTGTTCCCGGTCAGTGAATTCGAAAAATGGGCGGCCAGCGTCATGGCCCCCATTCAGGAAGCAGTATGCAAGGACGCAGTACTTTTTTCTAATCAGCCGGGCCATCGGCTGGGCCGGCCGCGCCGGATGGACAAGGCGGAAAGTCTGCCTTGAGCATCGCCGCCATGAACTGGGTCTGGGGCGTGCGGCTGAAGCCGAACGTCACGTTCGTGCTCACGGCCTTGGCGGATGCTGGTGACGACGACGGCTACTGCTGGCTGCTGGCTGAGTGATCACAGCAACCCCGGACACTGATCGCAGTCACGATGACTTGCACGCCAGCACAGCCCAATCCATACATTGCAGACCGATTGTGGTGTTACGCATTAAGCAGGTTGATACACCTTGCCCACTGCACCCACCGCTACCGGCGTACACAAGGGGGGCTCTTACGGTCCCAGGTGCACGGCGGCGCATCGCGCCGGCCGTGGATGCCGTGGACAAGCCGTGTTGCTAGTCCGCGGTGCGAGGGATCGCTCCGCGAAATGCGCTCGATGGTCGTGATGGGCCTGGCGCGCAGGGCACGCGTCAATGCCCAAGCACCAGGTCCTGACGACAGCGCGGCAGGGACGCAAAGTCTTTAGGCGTGTCGGGCGGGAAAGTCATCGTGCGCCGAGCGAAGCGGGTTGCCTTGACCGGGGGAGATTTGGAGCGGAGAAAATGAGGGAAGCGCCGGTAGCAATGGAGGAGGGCGCGCCCGAACGGACAAAACTGGGCACTGGAACGCTGAAATCGCGCTGCCCAATCCCTCTCTGACACGCCCACAAAGTCCCGCGCACGGTTAGATTTGCAAGTCCCGTCATCAACAATGATGGGCTAGGTAACCAGGCGGTCGGCACCCTACTGCGTCTAGCGGCACTGTATTGTTGTTGACTACAATAATATAGTTGTCAATACTATTGCGCATGGCACGCCTTGAAGATCAACCTTTACGCCAGCGCAAGCTGGCCCGCACCCGCCTAGCGCTGCTAGGCGCCCTGACGGCCCAGCTTGATACGCACACCTATGAATCCGTGCGTATCAAGGACCTGTGCGCTGTGGCGGAAATCTCCGAAGCGAGTTTTTTCAACTATTTCGAGCGTAAGGAAGATCTGCTGATCTACTTCATTCAGATGTGGTCCCTGTCGGTCGGATGGCACGCACAGCGCGTGCTTGCGGAGCGAGGTGCTCTGGCGGCCATTGAGGATGTATTTGTGCGTACTGCGGCCGACATTTCAGCGCACCCGCGGGTGATGTCCGAAGTCATCGCGTTTCAGGCGCGCATGGAAAGAGTGCCAGAGTTGAGGGACCCGACGCTCGCCGAGCGACTTGCTGCATACCCGGACTTTGACGGTATCGAAAAACTTCCTGCTCGCGGACTTGATGTGATATTGCCCAATCTTCTGGCGGCCGCAAAATTGCGCGGCGAATTGTCCGGCGATGCGGATACAGGATTTCTGGACCTGAACCTGTCCAGCATCTTTTTTGGTACGCCGGTGATCCTGCGCCAGAGCAACCCCGGGAGCATAGGCCGGGCATGGCAGGCGCAGCTGAATATGATTTTCCGAGCGGCGGGCGCGGCGCCGCACCGCGCGGACGTCCGCCTTCCGCCAGACCCGGCGCGTAAGCGTAAAGGAGGGCAACTCAAATGAAAGTTGCGCCAGCGTTGCTTATTGTCGCCTTCGCGACGGTCGCCATGCTGAATCTGGGCAGAATCACCGAGAAGGTGCCGTTTTCGGTGAGCCGTCTGGACTACGTAAACACTCAGGCGAAGTATCAGTTGCTGTTGTTGGGCGTAACATTTCTGGTTCTCGCCGCGATCTATTTCGTAAATAGAGAAAACCTCTTCACGTTCCTGGCACCCGGAGACCTAGCGGCCCCCGCCGGAGGCATTCCCTGGCTTGGCATACCGGATAAAAGCACATGGTGCGGCGTAGCCGCCGGCTTGTCGCTCTTCATAACACTGGGAACGTCTCTCTTCGTCTACCTGCAATTCGGCATCTCTCGCGATGCATGGGGGCAGATCATTCCCTACCTGCCGTGGATTCTGTTGTTCTCCATCACCAATGCCTTCTCGGAAGAGGTCGTTTACAGACTGGGAATCATCGTGCCGTTATACGGCACGGTAAACCCCGCGTATATCATGCTCATCTCGGCGGTCGCCTTTGGCGCGCCGCATCTTCGCGGCATGCCGAATGGGCTTGTCGGCGCGCTGATGGCCGGATTTCTGGGGTGGCTGCTTGCAAAAGCGGTCATTGAAACGCATGGGCTGTTTTGGGCGTGGTTCATTCATTTTTTGCAGGACATCGTCATTTTCTCAGCCTTCGTATTAGCGGCTGCCGCCAAATCAGTCAGCCATAGCTGAATCTAACTGGATGTTGCCCCGGGGGCGTATAAAAACAAGTCGCGTGCTTCTTTCCTTTCTCTCGTTCGGCGTTGCCGGATACGCCGCTTTCGCCTACGGCTTATTGCCTCTGGGGGCAACTGCCCACCCCGACATGAAGGCAAATTTCCTGGCACACTCCACGGCCATATACATTCATGCCTTCGCTTCCATCGTCGCCTTGATTGTTGGTCCACTTCAATTTTCCGTACGCCTGAGACAAGGGAATGCAGGATTGCATCAATGGCTTGGCCGCGCGTACTTGGCGGTGGGCGTTCTCGTGGGCGGCATGGCAGGTCTTTTCCTTGCCCGCTATGCATCCGGTGGGCTAATCGCGAGACTGGGGTTCTCGGTGCTTGCATCAGCCTGGCTTAACCGGGTGTCCGTAAATTCGGGGCAAGATCACAAGGCCTGGTATATGGGACCGCTGTCGTTTTATGCGATCGTAGCCGCCGTTTTATTCTTTGGCGCCGCTTACTCCGCCTGCCAGGCTTTCGCCACTTAAATTTCTCGCGGCGTCCGTCAGATGCTCCGTCGGAGACACTGTTAGCTTGTGCTTGTCATAAATCCGCCCTGGGGGTGTGCCAATGGTTGTCAACGTGTTCTCGCACAGCTTGCCGAGCGGAGTATTCGTACCGGCGGAAGCACCGATCTCCGACATTTGTTTTTGGAAACCTTGGAAAGAAGATGCTGCCGCGGACTTGTAGGCGTAATCTTCCTCTAACCGCTTGGCCAGCGCAGATTCGCGGCTGGCGTGCATGGCCAACCAGATTAGCGCACCCGCTATCGGTCCACGCGTCAACCATAGGCGATAGATCTCGTCGTAGCTGAGAATCTTATCGGTCAAAAAAGTACGTATCAGGCCTTCGGCCGCAACGGCGGTGAGAATCACCACCGAACCGACGAAGAGCCACTGCCAGCGTTTGGCCGGGCGAATGAAACTCTTACTCCGAGTATCCCACGCGGTGGCGAGCCCGGCACTCGTTGCCCCCGGCAGGAGTTTGGTGATTTCATTCAGCTGCGTACTGCACTCCGCATCAAGTTCGGTGAGCCGCCTTTCATAAGTGCCAATCTGTTCCTGGATGGTAGTGGCTTTGTCGGCCAAGGCCTTCGTGGCCGTTGCGGATTTCTCGGCGAGATTACGGGCCGCCACGATAGCGGCGGAATCGGTATCTACCGACCCTTTTATGTTGCGGACAGCGGCGAGCTGTTCGTGGACGGTCTCGGCGGCTGTTTGAGCGCGGGCTCGGTGTCCGTCCGCCTCTGTGGCCTGCTTGGTGGCTGCTGTCTTGATGGTATCGAGCGCCGCGCGCACCTCATCGGCATGTTTTCTGGCATCTTCGATGTGCTCCGACTTCTTCGCAATTACAGCTTGGGCGTCGCCTATTTGGCTACTGGCGGCGGTGGCTTGTGAGGCGATCGCCGCAATATCGGCTGCCTTGGTTTTCGATTCGGCTAGGGCCGCATCCAGTTGTTTCTGCGATGCTAAAGCGGCTGTAACTGCCGTATTGGCAGACTCAACGAGGGCCGCGGCCTGAACAAACAACTGCTCGGCCTTGGCAAGCAGTTCGGCAGGACTAGCGGCGATCGGTGGATCAACGGTTTGAGCGTTTTGCGAATCTTCTTTTTCTGACATTTGTCGTCCCGAAGATAATTTAGACACGTTCTGCCGTCGCGAGCATCCTATACGCGGCAACGCAATTCTATCCTGCTATTCCGACAATCCGTCAAACTGCACCGCCAGATCAAGATGCCCGCCGACTTGATGCGTAGCACGAGAGCGGCACGCTGACTATTTAGCTCGCTCCTGTTGCCCTAGTATTTGACCCGAGTGTAGGGCCGCAATGAAGTGCTGATAAAAAGGCATCCGCCCAACTTCCGCACCAAAAGCAAACACCGTTACTAACAGTCCAAACAACATTCCCCACACGCGCCACGGGACGTGCCGCCACAGCCAAGCGAACGTTCCTTGTTCCGCCAACTCCAGCTGTGAAGGTGCCTGAACATTCTTTGCTTTCGGTGGTTTTCCGTGCTTCTCGTAGTTATCAATGATGAAGTGAAGCTCCATTAGCGTGTCGTCGATATCGAGTTGATACTCACCTTTCCTACCGGCGTCTGACGTCGAAAGCGCGGAGTCGCCAAAACGGCGATTGTTAACAAAGCACCGCAGCAGATAGCCTTGTGCGGTAATTTGCCTGAGCAGTTGAATGACTGCGTGCCGCCACGCCCTAAACCGCGGATCTTCGTCCAGGCCTGGTGCATCACGAAGCGCCACACCCTCAACAACCAGCAATTTAAGGTCTCGAACAAAGTTACGGTACGAAATCACGCCCGAAAGACCTCCCAATTACTATGCTCACTCCCACACCCCCTCGAACCTGGCTGCCGCGGTCTCCGTGTAGAGCACTGTATTCTTGATATCGACGTGCCCGAGGTAATCCTGAATCAACCGGGTATCCCGCCCTTTGTTCGCCAGGGCGTACCCGCAACCATGTCGAAGCATATGCGGGTGTACGGATAGGCCTGCGCGTTCCCCGATCGCGCGCACGAGCTTGTGCAGACCAAAGCGAGTGAACGGCGCACCGCGTTCGTTGACGATAAGCCAGGGCAGGGCATCAGCGCGCGACCGGAAATAGGCACGTAGCGCCCGAAGTGCATTGCCACTTAACGGATGCTCTGTCGATCTCGACCCTTTAAGCCGCACGATCTTGATGCGGCCGTCCTGGAGCTTCACATGGTTCCGCCGGGCTTGGGCGAGCTCGCTCGCCCGAAGGCCATGCTCGAACATGAGACGCAGGATGAGACCATCGCGAAGAGGGTAGCGGCCCTGGCGGGCCACCCGGTATAGTTTCTCGATCTCGGCCGCGGTGATGTATTTTGGGCCTTTTGGCTTTCGACTCTCCACACTTCGCCGTTTGGGGCGTTTCGCCGGCATGGGTTATTTTCCGGGTAAAAAGGGGTTCACAGACCCGAACTGTACACACTTTGCAGTAAAAGGTGGAGAGTTAAGGCGGGCTCGGTGCGGTCATGGGTCATCGGCGCACGGCCGGCCATGAAGCGAGTTTCACTGCGCACTGGGTTCGCGCCGGCGCGGTTCCTTTGTTGGCCGCCTGCCTCCCATGCGCGTTGTCTGGCACGCTGGGTAACCGGCGCCG
>JAJXUF010000020.1 GCA_021783175.1 Pseudomonadota bacterium | reverse complement strand
ACCCGGGGATATTGTCATAAAGCGTGGCAATGTCATCTTCTATTTTCCCATTACCACGTCGATTCTGGTGAGTCTTATATTTGCCATAATTCTATGGTTATTCAGGAAATAGCCGTATTGGCCATTCATGACGCGTTCGGTGTATCAATTCGGGAAGCAGGAAAGATTCACAGTTTCCCCCGCAGCAGATCGTCTGCGGCGCGAATTCTGTTCTGGTCACGCGCGCTTTGCGCCGCTTCGCTTGCTCCTGAGCCATTTCAGCAAGGGATCCCACTGTTCGAGGTCAGTTGCTACCGATGCGGGCCCCATTTCAAAGATTCCGACGCCGCGTTCCGCAGCAGTTACATAATTCTGACTTTCGCGCAGGCTGGTAAGAAAAGGCAGCGCAAGCCCGGTCAAGAATTCCTCCAGCGCTTCGAATGCGCGCGTATTCTCCCGCACACGGTTGGCAACTACGGCGACTTTGGAGCCCAGACTTGCCTTGGCATGGGCCGCCAGCAGGTCAGTGATGAATTCCTTGGTCGCGCGAATATCGAGTGCTGAAGGCAATACCGGTATGATCACCGTTTGAGCGCGGCGCAGCAGCCTCGCCAAGTGTCGGTGACGCACGCCTGAGGCTACGTCCATCACCACGGTATCAACGTCACGCGGCACCCAGAGTGAATCGCGCCACGCTGCGAGCGCGCGTATCGGTGCGGCATCTTCAGGCCGAGCCGCAAGCCAGGCGAGGCTTGAGCTTTGTGGGTCGAAGTCGGCCAGTGCGACGCGCGTTGCCCGAGCGGCATAATAGCTCGCAAGATTCGTGGCCAGCGTCGTCTTACCGCTTCCACCCTTGCTGTTGATAATCATGATTGTTCGTGTCTTGTAGGTTAGCGGCTTGTATCGCCCGGACATCTTGTCCAAAAAATTCATATCTTTGTTCCTCCTCTGGTTCGAGGTGTTGTGGGCACGCGGCGGTCAAAGACGACCCCGGCGCCTTGCCGCCTGGGACACGCACTAAGTGTGTTCATAGGTTGTGGCGACGTCAACCGTTGCTTATGCCGCTGAACGATCCTAGACATGCAGGTTAGCGTCGGTCGTCGCGTATTTGCCCAGTGACCACATCGGTGCACCATTTGGCGGCCATCAATTTTCCTGGACCAAGCAAGCCTCGAATTTTCCGCCAGTGTTCACGACTTTAATCGCTCCAGTCCAATCCATCGGCAAGGAAACGGGTCTCTTGCTACGGGTCAGCTTCGAAAACGCCATTAATCTGAATTTGGCGTAGATCGACGCTGCAATGGCAGAACAAGCCGGCGTTGTTGCCGGGTTAGAAATGGGTCATGTGCGAAATCCGGCCTCAAGGGGATTTACCGTGGTAGCGGCAGAGGCACCACCCCATTGCGGCGTCGGGTTCAGACCAGCACGAGAAGTTCTTCGTGCAGTGTGCTGCAGGGCGGAGCGCGGTGGTTGTAGTCGACGTCAACGCGCAATTTGTTTCGCCCTGGTGGCCGAGTGCTTCACTGATTCGACATTTGCCGCGCTTCTCCTTGGTCTGAGTATCGGCGAAATTCGAGGATTCAGCTTCACGGCTCAACATCGGTTCACTGTGGGATCGACGATCCGCACCGATAGTTGACTATTTGTGTCGGGTATTATTTTGCATAGCACCTTGGCTTCCGCCATGTTTACGCCAAAACCGCTCGTCCAGTGACGTACAGTGACACCCACCCGAGCAGATTGCTGCTGTGGGATCAGTATGCAACCGCGGAATTGGTCGGCTGCCAGCTGTAGCCCATTGTTTTCCAAGCAATCTTAAGGCCCCTCTCTCATCTAGGAAGTTGGCCGGCGATTGCTGGCGCATTGGCTTGGAATTTGCACGAAAAATCAATAAGTTTAAAAGGCAGTGCGGTGCACGGGCTCTATGAAAAAGAAGATAGCAGTTCAGGATCTTGAAATTGGGATGTACATTTCTGCCCTGGATCGTCCGTGGCTGGAAACGCCATTTCTTTTTCAAGGTTTTGAAATTCGCTCGCTCGAAGAAATCCTCCAGTTGAGGCGTTTCTGCCAATTCGTATACATCGAAGTCTCCGATGGCTATGGCGCAGTGCAACCGCGCCCCGATATATCTATCGGCGATCAGCAAAGGAAGCTTGAGTTCGAACTGCTGCGCAAGGCGGCTGCCCCAAATCCTGACGGTTCCCGTTATCTCGACCAGACTACCGTCGAGGAAGAAACACATAACGTGCGCGCTGCCCATCACGAAGCGCGGGCCCTGATTCGTGCAGTGATGGATGACATTCGGTTAGGGCGCTCGCTGAAAGTCGCGGCTGTCAAGAAAGTGGTAACGGAGATGGCCGCCAGTGTGATTCGCAATCCTGACGCGCTGGTGTGTTTTACACAGCTGCGGAAAAAGGATGAATATACCGCCCTGCACAGCCTGCGGGTATGCATTCTCGCACTGGTGTTTGGTCGTCATCTCGGTTTTGATTTAGAAGCGCTCAACGTCCTTGGTATGGGGGCGTTGCTGCACGATATCGGCAAAATGAAGGTTCCGAACGAAATTCTGAACAAGCCGGATCCCCTGACGGACGCCGAGTACCAAATCATGAAAAGCCATGTACCCGAGGGCGTGGCTATCCTACAAAGCACGGTTGGTATTCCCGCGGCCGCAATTGAGGTTGCTCGCTGCCACCACGAACGCCACGATGGCTCGGGTTATGTGAGCGGCATGCGTCAAGAAGATATCGGTTTATTCGGCCAGATCGGAGGCATCGTGGACTACTACGACGCGATCACGAGCGACCGCGCCTACCATTCCGCTCTCTCCCCGCATGTTGCGCTGAAACAGATGTATGGCGGCCGGGGTCGGGAGTTTCATCCGACCAGAGTCGAACAGTTCATCCAATGTATGGGGATCTATCCAATTGGCAGCATTGTCGAGCTTAATACCGGCGAAGTCGGCGTGGTTGTCGGCATGAACCGGCAGCGTCGCCTCAAGCCGCGTGTCACCGTAGTGTTAAGATCCAACTCCGTGCCGTATGCGGTCCCACGCACTATCGATCTGATGACAGAGGCGGCAAGCGACGGGCGGCCCATGGAGATCGAGCGAGTTGTTGATCCAGGTGTCTATGCGATAAATCCGGTTGATTTCCTGCCGACGGCCGCGAACCTCTAACTGCCTCGGCCGTCATGCAATCAAGACGCGACCGCGAAGGTTACGCCGACCGACCTCGGTCAAAATGTTCCCGCCTAAGTTCCCCGAATAGATGATCAAGCCAGAGATTGGATAGGTACTCCTGAACTTTGTTCTGCGTCAGGCGTTCGTCCAAATTGTCGAGGTCGACAATGTCAAGCGGCTGGTCCTGCCATGAACAGGCGAACACTGCCTTCGTGCGCCGCCCGGTGTGTGGATCAATCTGCCATTGCAGGCATTGCGAACAAACGCCCTTCAGCATGCACTGCATCGGCGTTCCGACTGACGCAATCGTCTGCGGTTTCTTCACAAGAAAATCCTTCAGTTCGGCAGCCCGCGCATCACGCACGCGGCGTACCAGCCTGCTCGATCCGATGACCAGAATCCGATCGATGTCCTCAAGCCCAATCGGCAGTGTCGTGCCGTCGCTTTCAAGTCCACAGGACGCGTAGCGGACCAACACTTCGATAAGATCTCCGCTTGCGGAGCGATCCTGTGGCCGGCGTGGCGCTACCGGATCTCCACGTTCGGTAACCCATAGGATGACATCCGCCGCCGCCTCCAGTTCTTCGCGACAAATCACGTCTTCGGCGCGGAGAAAAGCCGCAACGTAGAAAACGCGATTGCCGGCGGCGCGCAAAGCCGGGCCGACCGATCGGATATGGGCGGCGCCGAGCATACCGCCGACCACCATAACCGTTTCCCTTTCGTCTGGGATCGTCGTACGAACACCGGTCGGACCCATGAATGTGAGCGGATCGCCTGGCTTAAGCGTTGCTACCAGCCGCGAACTCGCGCCCTGTTCGATGACAATGACGGAAACCAGACCTTGCTCTTTGTCGATTTTTGCTCCGTAAAGCGCCAGCGCCTCGGTTTGCAGATGTGTGCGATCCACGAGTGGTGCGTGCGTTTCGAAGTTTTGCAACCGGAAAAACTGCCCCGGCCTGAAACGCCGCGCAGCCAGCGGCGCATGTACTGTCAGCTCGACAACCTTCGGCCCAAGCCGCTCCACCTTTTTTACCTGCGCGGTTAACAGGTTCTTTATGCGGGCACTAAACTGCTTGTATTCGTTGGGATCGCCCAGCAGCTTCGCACGTTCCCCGAGCGTCGCAAGAATCTTGGGATAGGTGCGAAGCCCGGAAGCAATTGCCTTCACCACGCTGCCGTGGAATACCGGATGCGTATCGCCGAGAAAGCTCACGCGCCGATCATCCATGTTGTAGGAAGTAAACGGCCCAAAATCGTCAATTTTACAGTGTGCGGCGACAGGCACCGCGGACAATTGACCGTCGACCTCATGGAATGTTTGGTAATGGCCGCGTTCCTTGGCGAAATGCCCGCGGTGCTCGAATTCGTAGGCCACGTTTGGGCGAGCCCCAGTTGCAACGAGGATCGAGCGCGCCGGTATCTCGGCATCCTCGCCGGTGTTTTCCCATTTTCCGTCGGGATTGCGCGCGAGCTGCTGACAAACGAGCGTCTCGACCTGCCCGTAGCGATCAGTGCGTGCTTCCTTGGGGTCAAGACCCTCAGCGTAGTAGATACCCTCTTCGAAGGCCTTGATGATTTCTTCGTGATTGCGCGTATAGGCGGGCGATTCGTTCATCCCGCGCCGGTAGACGACCGTTACACCGCCCCAGGCACGCAGCAATTTTTCGAAATCCGGCGAACCACCGATATGCGCAGCCCGTGCACGTTCCGCTCGAACCAGACGTCCATGATTCAGCAGTTCATCCAAAATCACGAGCCCACCCTCGTCGAGCCCGGAGCGAACAGACGCCTCACCTAACTCGGCTACGAGCCGCTCATAACGATCCAGGGTTTTTTCCGTCTGGGCAATGTAATATGCACCAACTTCGGTTGCCGCATCGATGCCAGTCAGGCCGCCGCCGATAATTACTGCAGGCAGGCGTACCTGCAAGTTGGCGAGGCTTGAGGCTTTGGCAGCTCCGGTAAGCTGCAGGGCCATTAGAAAATCATTTGCCTGACGCATGCCTGGGGCAAGGCTGCCGGGAATCGGCAGCGCCTGCGGGAGGCCGGCGCCAATGGCTATAGCCACGTGATCAAAACCCAGATGCCAGGCGTCTTCCACGGTTAGCGTTCCACCAAAACGTACGCCACCGAAAACCTGAAAACGCGGTCGGCGAAGCAGACTGAGATAAATAAGCTTGAGAAAATTCTTGTCCCACCGATTGGTAATGCCGTACTCAGCGACTCCTCCGAAGCCGGTCATCACTCGCGTGTCCAGCTGTTCCTCGAGATCGCTGTAGCTACGTATCGGTCGCGTAAACAGTTCGGCAGGCAGCGGCTCGATCTTAAGACCTTCGATGCCGACGACTGCGAAACCTTCCATGAGCATATGGTGGGCCAGCGTAAAGCCGGCAGGACCCATGCCCGCGACGAGCACCTTGAGCCCATTGTATGGTTTCGGCAGCCACTGGCGGCGGCGAAGGGGATTCCAGCGCACAAGCAGATCGTATATCTCCACGCCCCACGGAAGTTTCAGCACATCCGTCAATATGCCGGTCTCAGTCTGGGGGATGTTCACCGGATCCTGTTTCTGGTAGATGCAGGCCTTCATGCAGTCATTGCAGATGCGATGACCGGTGGCGGCGCACATGGGATTGTCCACGGTGATCATCGCCAGCGCGGCGATGGTGTGGCCGTCCTTCTTCATGGCGTGCATCTCGGAGATCTTTTCATCCAGCGGGCAACCTGTGAGGGTCACGCCTAGCGGATTGGATTTCAGGCCCTTGTCCGGCTCGCCTTTCTTTTCCGGGAAACCCTTAGAGCAAAAGTCACCTTCATGATCGTGGCAGTAAATACAGTAGTGAATTTCGTTTTGGATCTCACGCGCATTCATGCGCAAATCAGTAAGCTTGAAGCCGTCACGCCGCCGCCGGCTGTCTTGCGGTCCCTCTAGCCGACCGATAGGGTCGCCGACCACCGGCATGCATGGGACGAGACGTGCGTGATCAATGCCCTGAGGCAGACGGAAGCTGACCCATTCGCGAACGCGCGCCTGCCCAGGCGCCGTCTTGATCGCCTGAATGCACCAGCGCGTAAGCGTTTCGATAGCTGCTTGATTGGACTCTGGCTCGGCAAGCAACTTTTGCCCCCATCGGGCCACACCGAGTTCTCGGTCCGTATCCTGAAATCCAGCCTTTTGCAGCTCCCCGTCAAGCAAGGCGTCGAGCTGTGGAAAAGGCTCGAGTTCATCCTTGCTCAGAAGGCGGCGACGCGCGCGCCTCTGAACGAAAAGTTTCTTGAACGCAAATACAGGGTCGTGCGTCAGGGTCTGGCTGCGTGCATTGTCAAGTGCATCGTGGATGCCGAAAAGGTCAGCAATCAGTTCCTCCAATACTGGTCCGCCAGCGAGCAGCAATTCGCTGATTTGCAGTGCTGTGAGCTCATTGCCGGAACGGTACGCAAGCAACTGCTGGTAGCGCGTTGGATCGCTTTGCGCGAATCGGGTTAGAAATTCGCGATCTAGTTCTGCCAGACCCTCATGACGGAACAGGTCTTCATAGGCGATGTTGCGCAAACCGGATGCAAATTCAGACATACTCAATGTGCTTGCAATACTCTTGTTAAGATCAGGGGATTAAGCCGGCAACCCGTCAATTATAGTGGCGAGCGGTTCGATTACCTACAAGACGGTCGACGAGCGGACCCGTGTCGGACACGGTCCGAATGTCACCTGCGAACCCGAGGCTTGTGGCCCCGGGGGTTCGCCTGGAAAAACTCCGCAAATTCAGTGTTTCCGGGAAGTCGTATTCATGCCGAAAAGGGAATAGGCCGGACACCAGCCGATTAGGGCAGTGAGAACCGGCACAACGCCGATCAGCCCGATCCACCGGATGTTGCCTTCCAAAAGGAACATTAGACTGAGCAACCCCAGGCCAATGATTACGCGCACTATTTTGTCGGCACTGCCTACATTCTGTTGCATGATCGAACCTCCTGGTAAGTCCCGCGCCCCAACTTCTGTTGCAGCCTAGCATGAGCCTCAGCCCACTTCCACGCGCGCGCTTCAGAGGCGGCGCCAGGCACCCGATCGCCCGCCAGATTTGGCAACCAGTCGAATGTCCGTAATGACCATGCCACGGTCCACCGCCTTACACATGTCATAGAGTGTCAGCAGCGCCACCTGCACCGCAGTCAAAGCTTCAATCTCAACACCGGTTTGGCCGGCTGTGCGCACAGTGGCGCGACAATGGACCGCAGGTTTTTTGGCATGCGGTTTCAATTCAATTTCCACAGCACTCAGTGCGATTGAGTGACACAAGGGAATCAGTTCGGCGGTCTTTTTTGCGGCCATAATGCCCGCTATGCGGGCCGCGGCAAAAACATCACCCTTCTTGTGACTGCCCGTCAAGATGAGACGCAGCGTCTCGGGCAGCATATGGATCGTACCTTCCGCGACCGCCTCGCGTTTGGTAATTGCCTTGGCCCCAACATCTACCATGTGTGCCTCGCCAGAGGCATTGACGTGGGTCAGTTTCGTGCCAGCTCTGGCTTTGCCAGAGTGTGGCTTCCTTGGAGTGTTCTTTTTCACAGTGATTCTCGTCATCAAGTATCCATCGCAAAAAATTGACAAGATTGCACGCGCGGCTATGGCTGTCCAGTTGGCCCGTCGTGTTCTGATTCTTTAGAATCGCCCGCTGGCTCACTTTGCCACCGCCGTCGGATGTGTTTTTTTGATAACGTCGCCGGTGTATCTATCCGACAATATCGCGATCGCGCCAATGAGCAGAACGAACCAGACACCTGTGTCGGTGATCTTCGGTCTGGCGTTTGGTAATTTGCGCATTGCAAATCATGCCGCATCGTCTGGCGTCGACGTATACGCGAGATCTCGCAAGCCGCGCAAATCGCGCAGTGAAATATGATTGCCCTGTACCTCGATCAGCCCACGTCGCTTCAGTTTGGCAAGTATGCGGGAAAATGTCTCGGGTTGGATTGCGAGCTTTGATGCAATGACGTTTTTTGGTGTCGTGAGGTCTATCTCCGAGTGTTCCCCGGTCTCCTTGGGGGCCTGATCCAACAGATACATTACCAGTCGGTAGGTAGCATTCTGCAGTGTCAGGCTTTCGATCTGATTCACCAGTATGTGTAGACGTCGGCTCATTGATGCGAGCAAGCCGAGGCAGACTTCGGTTGACTCGGCGAGAATCGCAAGAAACTGCTTTTGATCGAAGGCGTAGAGACGTGAGTCGGTCACGGCTTGTGCGTTGACTGGGTAGCGCGCCTGTGTGCCCATGAACATTACTGCCTCGGCGAATGTCTGGCTAGGCTGGATGATTTCGATGATCTTCTCCTGTCCCTCCGGTGAGACTCGGAAAAGCTTGATCTGCCCGCTACGTACTAGGAAAAAACGATCGGCTGGCTGCCCATGAGTAAACAGCGAATCTCCTGCGACGAGCTTGACTTCATGCATCGCGCGCGTCAGTGCTGTCAGCTGGGCATCGCTTGTTTGTGCGAAGAGATAGGCGCTCCGCAGCTCGTCGAACGGATTAACCTTAATTTTCATGCTGGTACCTTTACCTGTTACGGATCCGCGGCTTGATCTCGGTCAAACGGCTTTTGCCGATCTTGACGTATTCTAGGCAAAAGTGGAGTCTGTGGCATGCATAAACGCAATCGCCTATTCGTTACGCTGAGTCTCATATACGCGCTGATTGGCGGCCTGCTCGCGGTTGCCTGGCTATACAAGCCGGGTCTGATTCCCGGTGATATTCCGCAGTTGCATGGTCACATCATGCTCATGGGGTTTATTGCCATGATGATTTACGGTGTGGGCCTGCATGTTCTGCCTCGATTCTCTGGCCACCCCCTGTTTTCCGAGCGTATGGCAAACTGGCAGCTGTACGTATGTAACGCCGGTTTGTGGCTATTGGCGGCAGGCTGGTTGGGGTCGCCCAAGATTCTGCTGACGATCGGCGGTGTGGTGAGCTGGGTTGGTATGGGCATGTTTGCGATCAACATCATGCTTACCGTCAAGGTACGCGGACCGGCGGGGTAAGCGATGACTGAATACCGCGGTTGTGAGCTGCCGGAAGATCTGTACTACGATCTGGACTACGTTTGGGCGCGACCCGAGCAGGACGGTACGTATACGCTTGGCGTCACCGATGCGGCGCAGACCATGGCCGGGCGCGTACAATATATCTTCTTCAAAAAACCGGGGACGCATCGAGTTGCAGGCAAACCCCTTGCGCGACTCGAATCCGGCAAATGGGCCGGTGGCATTCCTGCCCCCTTTAGCGGCGAGATCTTGCAGATCAACAATCTAGTCGCGACCAACCCCGGCCTTGTTAATGTTGCCCCCTACACCAACGCCTGGCTCGTAATAATGCGTCCCGATAATCCGCGTGAGGCATTAGCGCGACTGCACACGGGCGCAGACGCCGTGCAAGCCTTGCGCAAATGGATAGACCGTTACGACGTTCAATGCATGCGTTGTCAGGATTGACACTACCCATTGCCACGCCTGGAGGAGTCTGTTGAAAGTCCAATTGCTAGTCTCCGAATGGTGTGCGCCCTGTCATCAGGCGGAGAAGATCTGGCGCGAAGTGTCGGAGGAGCGCGAATTCGAGTTCGGGGTAGTTGACCTGGGCCAACCCGAAGGCAAGGAACTTGCCAGCAGGTTGCGCATCAAGACTATCCCAGCTTTGGTGGTCGACAATAATCTCGTGGCATTAGGTGTGCAAACCAAGCAGCAAGCGCTGGATATCGTTGCAGCGGCGCCGCGCAAGGCTGTTCCGCGCCTGCACCATGTGGGACTGAGCATGTCATGGAGCGGACGCTTTGCCGTGCATTCTGCCATGATGTACCTGGTGGCCGCCGGCGGATTTGTCGCGGTTAACGGTTCATTTTTTATGGGCGGTTTCGCGCGCGTTGCACCATTGCACTTGTTTACTCTTGGCTTTCTGACTTTCGTAGTTTTTGCGCTGGCTGAGCATATGCTGCCGCGGTTTACCGGCAATCCGATCCGTACGGGTGTGATCGCCTGGTGCCAGCTCGGTCTGGCGCACGTAGGAGTGCTGTCGCTTTTTGCGGGTTTCCTGTCGAATCTCCGCTGGCTTGCTTTCTCGGGCGCAACACTGGCCTGGTTCGCCCTGTTGCTGTTCGTTGTGCGCATATGGCCGGTACTTTGGCCACGGACCCAGAAAGTTGTTCCAACCATATTGGTACGTTAAGCACATCCGAAACGTCGAGCGCGTCTGGCGCTGGGGTTCGACTCGCGTCACAATACGGGCATTTCCAGCGAAATAATGCCAGGAGCGGCTTTCCCCGGCCCGGCAAAATCGCAAGTCAGACACACTTCCACAGGACTTGTCCAAAAAATGCTCAGCTTACAAGACGCCCAAACGGCAATCCTTGGTCGTATTAGTGCCGCCAGTGCGGTGGAGAAGGTGCCATTGCGCAATGCATTGGGACGCTTTGTCGCCGAGGATCTGCGCGCCCGTGTCGACAATCCGGCATTTACTAACTCGTCGATGGATGGGTATGCCTTTGCCCTTGCCGATTTGATCGCCGCCGACTTCGTGTTGCCTCTGCAGGGCGAATCGCGCTGCGGTGGCGTCCCCTCGACACTGGCAGCCGGTACCACGATGCGCATATTTACCGGCGCCCCCATGCCGGACGGTGCCGATACCGTGGTGATCCAGGAGGATATCAAGTTCAAGGATGGCAACGTCGTTTTTCCGCATAGCGTGCAACCGGGACAGAATTTGCGGCGCCGCGCTGAGGACTTTCGTGCGGGCGAAGTGCTTTACACCCCGGGTCGGCGACTTTCGGTTTACGACCTGGCTCTGCTGTCGTCCGCCGGCGTGGCTGAGGTTCCCGTGTACGTGCGCGCCCGTGCCTTGGTTGTTGCAACCGGTGATGAGTTGGTGGCGCCCGGTGAGCCTCTTAACCCCGGTCAGATTTACGAGTCCAATGGTCTGGCGACGCTAAAGCAGCTCGAGGCGCTGGGTGTAGATGCAGTGGATGGCGGCACGGTTCGCGATGATCCGGCTGAATTGCGCGCCCTGCTCAAGTCTAGTGGCGAGTACGATTTTGTAATTACCAGCGGAGGCGCCTCCGTGGGTGATCACGATCTCGTCAAGCAGGTATTCTCTGAAATCGGTGAGATCAGCTTCTGGAAGGCAAAGATTAAGCCTGGCAAGCCGCTCGCGTTTGGTCGTGTTGGTGCGCGCAGCCACTTCTTCGCGCTTCCGGGTAATCCTGTGTCGAGCCTGGTCACCTTCAAGCTTTTCATTGAACCAGCGGTATTGGCCTGGAATCACAATGCGTATCCTGGAATGCCGGAGCTCGCCGCAGTTGCTGGCAGTGGTTTCAAGCGTCATCCCGGGCGTATGGAGTTTCTGCGCGCGCGCCTAAAGGTGGACGCAACCGGACGAATCATTGCCACTGCACTGCGCGGTCAGGGGTCACACCAACTCGGAACGCTGCGTGAAACCAACGGCCTCATTAAGATTGCCGAGGATAGTGCAGGTTTCGAGCCAGGTGACGAGGTTATTGCGATCCCGTTAAGCCTCGATTTTGCACGGTGAGTCGGCCGCATCTCAATTGCAAGGGGTTCGCTTGAAATGCGCCCATGGCGGCGAGGTGCTTCGTCGGCACTTCGGGTTGGCATTATGCTCACTGGTGCGGCCTGTTTTATCCCGGTGGACTTGCGCGTGACAAGTGGTTGATTTTCTATGCACGCCACGTCGATACGGTCAAAATAATAACTAGCTTCCACCGCTTGCCCAGCGCCGAGACCGTGAGCGCGCGGAAAAGCAATCGCCCGTGTAATTTTCGATTTGCCGTCAAGGCAGTCGCTATGCTGCCCACATGAAAAAGCTTACCGATCCTGCAGCAACCTGAAGGAGTTTCTTGCAATAACGTCGGGTCTTGATGCGAAACTCGGGCCAATACTCTTTCAGCTGCCACGCGCGCGAAAGTGCCATCCGCCAAAGCTCGAAGCATTCCTTCATGATCTGCTAACAGGCAAACCTTCCCGGTGGGCGTGTCTTTGCCTGAAAGCCGGGTTCAATATTGGAGGATCGTCGGCTGCGGGCTTGCCAGCGCCAAAAGCGGGCGAGATCAGGCGACACTTTTGTCTTTCACCAGAGCAGCGCGCCAGTACCGGCAATTTGAACGAAGATCCACTGGATAGTCTGGGAAATTTGGCCACGCGCCGCGCTTTTTGGCTGGCAGTGCTGAAGCTGGTTCCTGGTGGGTCTTGGAATTATGCTGATTCGACTCCATAGTAAGTATTGTAAAAAGTGGCGTTCCATCGGCTAAAAGGGAGGTTTTCCCATGTCCGCCCTCAACCAGTCCCAGATACAGACCCTGAAGGCGCAACTTCGCGATCGGGAATTGGAGTTGCGAAGGGCCATTCATGCTTCGCTTCTGAATGCCGATGACAAGACCTACGCCGAAGTAGCGGGGCGGGTCCTGGATATCGGGGAACAATCGTTAGTCGATCTACTGGCCGATTTTCACATCATTGAGCTGGAAAAAGAGGTGGCGGAGCTTGCCGATGTTGAAGCTGCCCTTGCGCGCATGACCGCAGGCACCTACGGCGAATGCATTAGTTGTGGTGCCGAGATCGATCCTGAGCGACTGCGTGTTTATCCCGCAGCGAAGCGTTGCACCGAGTGCCAGACCCGAAAGGAAAGTTTGGCTAAGGATATGACTCCGAGCTTGTAGCAACCTCGGCCGATTTGGGTAACGTGCGAATGGCGCATACCGCTGGTCCTTAACACCCAGGTGTAAAATATCGGCAATGATGCAACTGGGTTCGATGGCGATTGGCTTGGCTTTGGTTGGTTTCAGGGTCCATTCAGTTGTGCCAGCTTACGGCTAAATTTTGCACGCGCCTCGCACGGCCGGCGCAGCACCATCTGTGAGTCCCGCCTTGCTCTTCCGCTCCGGCCGCCCGATTGATTTGCGCCACGGTGCGCAATTTTCCGACGTTACTGTGGTCTCGTTCTTTAAGGTATAGTGATCCGGTGGTAGGCGGTCAGGAACATTTTGCGGCCGCTACCCGGTGCAGCGCGCGCTACTGTATCAGCATAGCTAGCAACGGAGATGTTGATATGTCTTGCCCGTGTAATCCGGTTGACCCTTCGGTATTTGATTACCATGCGGTACTGCAGAAAGTTCGCTGAGGACATCAATCATGAAAAACTCCTATTTCGCCAAGATTTTGATCCCGTTCGCCGCGGCTTTGCTGTTCGCGACCGGTTGTAGCACCGCGGCTGTTGTTAGTTCGAGCGGTGGGCCTTCAATAAGCGAGGCGCAGCAGGAACCTTATAACGGCCCCAAGCCGCGAATCGCAGTTGAGGCCTTCGAATTCAAAGCTGCCCGTGGGGGCAACCAGATCGGACGGGGGATGTCCGATATGCTGGCGGATGCACTGTTCAACTCGGGACGATTCATTGTGCTGGAGCGCGAGCACATAAAAGATGTCATCCGGGAACAGGATTTCGACGCCTCCGGGCGGGTGCGACAAGATACCGCCGCACCGATCGGACAAATCGAGGGCGCACAGCTTCTGATTCGCGGGTCGGTAACGGAATTCGAGCCAAACTGCCGGGGCGGCTCGGTGCTGATTTTCGGGGCAAAACAAGCATGTGTCGCCATCAACCTGCGTATTGTAGACGCGGCAACCGGCCGTGTGGTGAATGCCACGACAGTTCAGGGAACTTCCGCGACCGTCGGTGGTGGTCTGATATTCGCGACTGGGCCCTTGCCGGTTGGACTTGGGGGCTGGTCCAAGACCCCAATGGAAAAGGCAATTCGCCACTGCATTGATACGGCGGTGAAGTACATCGCGCAACACAAGACCTGAGATACGCTGCATGACTGGCAGCGCCAAGTGATGGCAACTCTATTTAGTGTGGCATAGTCGCAGAAGCGAGACCGTGAAAATCGGCGCCTATTCAGTCTTACCGACGGTCCTAATACTGGTCCTTGTTACCGGCGGATGCGCCTCGACGGCCAAGATTACCGCTGGACAGTCAGGTGCAACGATTGCAGAGGCGCAGGCCTATCAGGGCCCGAAGGCCCGTATCGCAGTTGGGCCTATAATCGATAAGACCGGCGATGCCGGAGACCGCTCGCTTTCCTATCAGGTGACAAATCTTCGAACGCGCAGCACTCGCTACCAGGAGATGAATGTGGCGAACGTTGTCGGCGGCATTCGCGACATGCTAACGACGGCGCTGTTCAACAGCAATCGCTATATTGTTCTGGATCGCGAAGATATCAAGGATGTTCTGGCAGAGCAGGATTTTTCCACAGCTGGCCGCGTAGGCGACCAGACTAAAGTTCCTGTTGGACAAATCGAAGGGGCGGACCTTCTTGTGATTGGCGCACTGACTGCTTTTGACCCCGGTGTTTCCGGCGGTGCAATTCCGATACCGATTCCGCTAAATCGACGCGGCGACTTCGGTGTGCTGGATCTGCGCTTCAAGCGCAGCTATGTTGCGATGGATCTGCGGGTAATAGACGTGCGTACTTCTCGCATTGTCGCTACGGTGGCGGTCGAAGGTACGGCTACCAACTTCGGTGCCGGTCTCACAGGGTTTGCCTGGGCAAGGCATGATGGCATACGCATTGGGCTGCCTATCACATTACGCGGATTTGCGAACACGCCGGTGGAGGAGGCAATTAATAAGATGGTAAATGCCGCCGTTGCCGATATCGTCAAGAAAACTCCTGAAGCCTATTACCGCAGCACTGTCCAATGAATGGGTTGGCAGCTGCAGCCGAGTATCTAGCATGACCACCCCTCGTTTCTATTGTCCAATGCCGCTCGCCGCTGATAAGACGATTGAGCTCCCAGAGACGGCGGCGCATCACGCAGTGCGCGTATTGCGCCTGCGTATCGGCGACGGCATATGCGTTTTCAATGGACTTGGTGGGGAATATGTTGGGGAAATCGCGGCTGCTGTTTCTGGTCGCGTCGAAGTTCAACTGCAGAGTTTCCGAGATATTGATCGCGAATCGCCGTTGGCCGTGATCCTTGTGCAGGCAATTTCGGGTGGTGACCGCATGGAGATTACTCTACAAAAGGCCGTGGAACTCGGTGTTGCCGGTGTTGTACCGGTAATCAGCCACCGTAGCGTAATGCGTCTAAGTGGCGAGCGCGCGGAAAGGCGCGTTCAGCGTTGGCAGCAAATCGCAGTAGCGGCGTGTGAACAATGCGGACGAAATCGCATACCACAAGTTTATCCTATCGCGACGCTGGCCGACTGGCTGGGCAAGAACGAGCACGGCCTCATTCGTTGGATGTTGTCACCCCACGCCGGCCATTCGCTGCGCGCACTGGCTAAACCCATGCAGGCGATGCAGTTGCTGGTCGGTCCCGAGGGCGGACTTACCGAAGAAGAGGAACGTGCGGCGACCGAGCACGGGTTTGCTGGGGTCAGGCTCGGGCCGCGGACTTTGCGCACTGAGACGGCCGCTCCGGCGATTTTGGCGGCCATGCAGGGACTTTGGGGTGATTTTTAGCTTTACTTAGTTTGGGCCGAATGATGCCTGGTCTGGAAAAGTTGAGTGAGTTTGTCAGGTTGTAAGCCTAATTCATCTTGAGCCATGGAGCGTCAGCGAATGGCATTTCGATGGCGAGAGTGATGAAAGGTTTCGCCGCAGCGCGAGGCGCCCTTAAACCCTGTTCGACAGACTTGCGCGCACGGTTATACTAAGCAGGGATGGCTGCGTTTCCTCTTAATTATCGGTTCACTGAGTTCGGCCACCAAACATATTATGTCGATTGGGCGGAACAGCATTCCATATGAGATAAATGGTGACCAAATCTCAACACCCGGTCTGTCGCCTTGGCTGCGGCCGCGACTCGGCGATGGCAACGATTGCGGCGAGTTTTTTGTGCGATCTCCGGCGTGATGTAAAAATTAAATTGGATATCTTGTCCGGAATGCGCTCGATTTCTCACCGGCAGAGTTGCATCAACTTGGCTACTTGCTCTTCGACGCCTGGTCGGGTGATGGCGGACGATGCCGCAAGCTGGCTTCTGCTAGACTCATTTTTGCCGATCGTTGCGAAAGCAGCTCGGAGCAATGGCCTGTCGTCGTGGGTGCGATAGCATGAGTGTTTCCACGGACCAACATGTCTCGACGGATTGCGGCGGCGCGCGAGCGGCGCGCGTCGGCATCTACATGAGACAGCACCAAAACCTCATTCTTGCAATGCAGTGGATTATGGTTGCTGTCTACTTGGTATTGCTGTTTGCCAGCATGTTCGCCCCATCCGGTGATGCAGCCCAAAACAAGATTAACACCTGGCATATCGCCAAAGTCGCTTTCTGGGGTATTTGGTGGCCGCTTGTGATTCTTTCCGTCGCGTTTTTCGGGCGCGCGTGGTGCGGATTGCTATGTCCCGAAGGCGCGCTCAGTGAATGGGCTTCTAACTATGGCTTCGGGAAAGGAATTCCGCGCTGGATGAAATGGGCTGGCTGGCCGTTCGTAACATTCGTTGCGGTTGTCGCTTTTGGGCAACTGACCAGTTTGCACAAGTATCCAAAGCCTACAGTGCTGGTGTTGGGTGGATCCACACTAGCCGCGGTAGTCGTTGGCTTTTTATACGGTCGAGGAAAGCGGGTGTGGTGCCGGCACCTGTGTCCTGTCGCAGGGGTGTTTGCCATTCTCGCAAAAATTGCGCCGATTCATTTCAGGGTAAATGAGGCTGTGTGGGAATCGGCTCCTCCCGGATTTCGAACTAGCAATCAACATGCAGTCAATTGTGCCCCGCTAATCAACGTTGGACACATGGAAAGTGCATCCGCCTGTCACATGTGCGGGCGATGTGCGGGCGAACGCGGAGCGGTGCAGCTCTCGTGGCGATCGCCAAATGCAGAGGCGCTTCATGGCATCGCTTCCGCAAACCTCCGGATGCCGGATGAAAATGTACGGTGGCTCGCCCGGCTGCTTGTTTTTGGCATGATTGGTCTTGCTCTCGGCGCCTTCCAATGGAGCGTTTCGCCATGGTTTGCCAGCGCGACGCGCTGGGCAGCCGGCTGGCTCGTGGCGCACCAAATGCCCTGGCTATTTCATTCGCCAGGCCACTGGTGGATTCTTACCGACTACCCGCAGACGAACGATGTCTTCACTTGGTTCTATGGCGGCATGCTTTTGATCTACGTCCTCATGGAAGCGCTGCTCCTTGGTGGCTGGACTATTGCCTGGATGCGCTTTGTTGGTGTGGCAACCGGCCGCGCCTGGCAGGCGTTTGCCTGTGTCCTGGTGCCGTTTGCGGGAACTAGTCTTTTCGTGGGATCGAGTCTTGTTACTACTGCACAGCTGGCGCACGACAACGTCACCCTGCCATGGGTAAGTGAGATTGGTATGGCATTGCTGGTGCTTGCTGCGATATGGGGAACTGTTCTCGCTTGGCGCACCTCGCCGCGACGCCCCTTTGCGGCTGCTACGGGAACGTTAATGGCCTTTGCCCTGCCTCTTGCTGCCTGGGCGATTCAATTCTTTATCTGGTGAGAAACAATTTTCCGGGTACATAGATTAAAGCTGAGTCAGCCAAGATTCAGAGCAGCGTCTAGCGGCGCATTCGATTTCGTGAGACAGCCAATCTGACATCGGCGATGTCAACGCAAGATTCTAAAGATCGGTCAATCGGAACGCCCGGTTCCGATTGGCCTGCATCGATTCCGTTATCCCTTGTAGGCTCGGGACCGCTCCGAGTCTCTCTGGACGAACGGAATTGCCATTTCGGCATGGAATATGCTTCCCCCTCCCCAAACGAGATATACACCCCCTCCCAAGTGAGCAGTGATTTGGGCAGATATATCGCGCCGCGGTTTTTTGAGAAGCAGCAAATCTTTACTGAAGTTGACCTGCATCAAAGCCGCAGTTGAACTCTACTCTTACCCTACGGCTCACCTGTGGTCAGATTTAGAATTCTCACCGCAGGAAAGTGAGGCTCTTGGTGCGGTTCAGTCGCCGAGTTTGTATTTCCTTCCGGTCGTCTCGACCGCAAACCCTTTTTTGCATTCGCAGCTTTGGGAGAAAACAATGATTATCCACAGACGTTTTATTGCGCCTCTTCTCGCGCTAGCGGGATTGTCGATCGGCGCAATGGCTCCAAACAGTGCATACGCGGTGCCTAGCTTTGCGCGACAAACAGGCATGCCTTGCGAGGTCTGTCATACCGTTTTTCCCGAACTTACCCCATTCGGCCGACTGTTCAAGCTGAACGGCTACGTTCTGACCGGGCTGCAGCAGATCGAAGCCGGTGGCGGAGAAACACTGAAAATCAATGCTTCCGCACCACTGTCAGTGATGCTGCAAACTTCGATGACCCACGAGGGCAAAAGGGCGCCTGGCTTGCAGAACGACAACATCGAGTTCCCGAATCAGTTTAGTCTGTTCTATGCAGGTGAGATTTCCCCGCACATGGGCGCCTTTGCGCAAGTGACCTACGATCAAGCCGGCGGCACTTTCGGCATAGATAACACGGATGTGCGTTATGCCAATCATTTTAAAATTGGCAATCAGGACGCGATCTACGGGCTGACATTTAACAACAATCCGACGGTTGAGGATGTGTGGAACAGCACGCCCGCCTGGAGGTTTCCATGGATGGCGGCGGACGTAACCCCTTATCACAGTGCCAACGCCACAACTGGCGCACCTGGTGCGCCAGACACCATGATAGATAGTCTCGCGCAGAACGTCGCTGGTTTGGGCGCCTATACGCTGATAGATAGTCAATGGTACGCCGCACTCACTTTTTATCGTACTGCCATCCAGGGATCGGGAAGCACGGTGGCGAATAGCCATACCTTGAATCCCGCTGCCCCCGCGCTTGCTGGAACATTGGACAGCATCAGCGGGTTGGCGCCCTACGCAAGACTGGCTTGGCAGCATCAGTTCAATAATTCATTTCTTGAGGTCGGTGCGTTCGGAATGCAGACCAGGGGCGTGGATAGCGTGTATGCCTTGGATAAGTACACCGACACTGGCGTAGATACCCAGTATGAACTGCCACTCGGATCCAATCTGTTGGCGCTGCACGCCATGTATCAGCACGAAGACCAAAATTACGGCCACTTTGACCCTACCGCGGGCACTGGTTCAGGGGTGCCGTATAACCAGAAGGACCACCTCAACGGCGTGCATGTCGATGGTGTGATGCATTTCAGCCATACCTATGAGGTGGCGCTTGGGTATGACACGTGGAGTGGTTCGGGAGACCCCAATCTGTATGCCTGGGGTGATGGTGTGACTAATCAAGTAGGCAAGCCCGATACAAATTATTGGACTGTTGATGTGTCGTACTTGCCTTGGGAAAACACCAAGCTCGGCGTGCAATACGTCGACTACACCAAGTACGTCGGCTCAACCACTGACATGTCGTACGATAATAACCTGTTCCTGTACGGCTGGTTCGTTTGGTAGGCATGATTCTAACGTAGGTCGGGACTTAGAAGGACTCCTCCGCCCGAATCACAGTAATAACTCGTGATAAAGGCGGAGGAAACCGGCAGGCTTGAATCTCGAGGGTGAAATGCGGGACCAGTTGGGGGCTTATGAAGATAGAGCGCCCCCTTCGGGCCCTCTTGCAGTCGGAAGGCCGCAATAGGGTATGAGGATGTGCCAACTGGACGTCCCTTCCGCAACACCTTGCTTGCTCTGCGCTCAACCGTCTTTAGCGAGCAATTTCTGGATTGGGCAATTCTGGAGTTGACGCTAAGGTTGCCATGAAAGGGAAATGAACCGTTTGTTGCTATTGGGCATGCAGCCACAAAGGTGTCGGTTGGATATAGTTCCGGGAATTGGTTGGGGTTGAGCGGCTTGTTGCGGGGCGCGGTCCGGATTTACGATTGGTCGGCAGATTTGACCTGTGATAGATTGCATCTGTATTTGTGGTTAATTCCGATTCACAAAAAGGAAAGGGGTTAAAGACATGCGCAAACTTAACATGCTTACGTTGTTCGCCGGGCTGGCAGTGGCTTCTTGCGGAGTGGCGCTCGCGGCCGGTCCCAGCAGCCTTACCGTGAAGATCAATCCCGAGGCAGGTTTTTACGCTCGCGAAAGCGGCACAGCAGTATTAACTGCCGAAGGCGCCTCCACGCGGGTTGTCGTCAGCCTCAAAGGTGTGCCAAAAGGCCGGGTGGAGCCCATTCACATTCACGAAGGAGTCTGCGGTCACATTAATCCTGCGCCGAAGTGGCCGTTGAAATCGCTCATGGACGGCAAGTCAGAAACCGTCGTGCCAGTTTCTCTTGAAGATCTGCTCAAAGGCAAATATGCCATTAATGTTCACGAATCCTCACGTGACATCGCGGTATACGTCGCCTGTGGCAATATTGCGGAATAAAAGTACGGTCACCGCAGACATGTCGTTTTCCCCGCGCGTGAGATTTAGTGTCGGGGGCCATTTCGACGCTTGCTTGTAGCCGTATCTTTCGGCAGCCGGGTCAAGGACATAACACCAGGCCCGGCTGCATCTCTCTTTCGTGTTTTATCCTGCCAAAACAATGCCATCTTTAGCTTTGTCGCCGTTTTTGACGAGCAGCCAGATCTATCTCTGACGGATCCAAGACGGTTCAGACCCATCCGTCGCGCGGTTGCATTGTGAACCATCCAGCATTGCCAGCACGAATATTGGTAGAAATCAGTTCGGTCTTCAGCCCGGTCTATGCGAGAAGCTTGGGTGCATCAAGACCACATAGGGCATTTGTTCCATCCGCAGTGTTATTAATGGAGACCGGCGAGCCCGGCGAATGGAATTGGATCTCGTGATATCGCAACCGCAACAATATATCCGAATACCGTTAGGCCACCGATCCAGCAAATAATCCGGATACGTTTGGTTTTGCCGCGCTTGAGTGCGACGGTTCCAAGCAGAATATAGGCAGCCAGTCCGAAGGCCTTTGCCGTCAGCCAGCCATTCATAATGGGATACTGACGTACTTGCAGCGCCAGCGTAATACCAGCTGCGAGCAGCAAGGTATCGTTGATGTGCGGGACAACCTTTACCCAAGTTGCATGAAGAAGGGGTGAGTCCCGGATCATCCATATTCCACGCAGAACAAAACCGGCGAACGCAAGAATGACGCAGGCAATATGAACAAACAGTATTGATTTCATTGATTTCTGTCTGCGGATCTCATTTTTGCCAGCGGTCCTATTGAGTTCTCGAATTTCAGATTGTGTATTAGACTCTTAAGGAGGCAAACACAGGGCCCTTTCGGATCAGTGGACCAAGTTTGTCGATAGTACCGACGGACATAAAAATGAACAGCTCTGGACGGGGTGGGGGATGATATCAGGTTCTGCTGGGAAAAAGGGGTCGGCAGCGGTCTGTGGTAGCAGACGTGCATGAACCGAACCAGCTTGCAGCGTGTAGGTGCCATGATTCTGGTCGCAGCTCTAGGACTGCTGGCACTTTACAGCAGCGATCGAGTTGTGCGCCAGGAAATGCATGGCAGGAATGAAATTGCCCTCGATCTTGCGCTGCATAGCGTAAGCGATCGCCTTAACCGCTCCCTGCGCACTCCGATTTTGGCCACCGAGAGCCTGGCGGCGTTCATGTTGGCGCGACCGACGCAACCGCCTTTTTCTGATTTTGACCGCTTCGGCGCCGCGATCCTAAGACAGGAGCCAACCATCTGCGGATTGGCTTACGTCGACAGCAGCTACTCGATTCGCCACTACTACTCTGTAAACGGAAGGAATCCCGTTGGTGAGATGGGTCTGCTAAAACAGCAATTGGCCAAATATGCGACCAAGATGCGCGATACCATGCGCACGGCCGTCAGTAATCCGGAACAGACGCACGACGGCTCGAGTTGGGTAGTCGTAAGCACGCCACTCTTTCGCGGAAAACAATTTAACGGAATTGTCGAGGCCGTCGTTAACATCACGCCGATAATTGAGGCAGCGACGAAAAATATCGACTCGCGCATCCACTTTCAATTATACGATGCCAGCGGGACTCAATTCTTTGGACAGAAAGGTGGTATAGAACAGGCGCACATTCGCACCATAACGCTCATCGGGGCGCCTTGGACTATCGCGGGCGAGTGGCGCGGAAGGGAACCAGGGCCGCAGTCCTTCGTATTGGCGCTTATATGGGTTGGCGGCGGATTATTTGTCCTGACCATGGTGTTCGTTGTTGCGCGCGCCTCCGCGCGACAGCAATGGTTGGCCGAGGCGGTACAGGAGAGGACACAGGCGCTGTCAGCCAAAACCGATTCCCTGGAAAGTGAGATTGCCGAGCACCGTCGCACAGGTACCGCCTTGCGCGCAAGCGAGGAAAGCCTGAGAGCGCTGGCGGAAAATGCCAACGATGGCATCCTGGTTGCCCTCGAAAACGGCCGGCATGTGTTCGCAAACCGACGGATCGCCGACATGCTTGGTTACAACGTTACCGAGCTTATCGGCACGACCGCACTGGATGTGGTCCATCCTGACGAACAGGCAACTGTAATTGCACGTCGCGACGAGCGAGTGCGTGGCGGTTCGCCTCCATCCCAGTATGAATCGAAGTTCATCAGCAAGGACGGCAAGCCCGTGCCAGTTGAATTGACGGCATCAATCACGACCTGGCAGGGGCATAAGGCCGGTCTTATCCTTGTGCGTGATATCGCTGAACGGCAGCGAGCAGAACAGGCTCTGAAAGAGAGCGAAGAGCGCTTTCGCAGTCTGTCCGACGCTACGTCTGAAGGTATTTTTATTATCGAAAACGGAATCATTGTCGAAACGAATCGGCGCGGCGCTGAAATTTTGAGGATTGCTCCGGCCGATCTAATCGGTCGGTCTGTACAAGAATTCACCGCTGTTGAATCGTGGCCCACCGTGCAGCAGTACATGCAAACCGGCCACGACAAACCGTACGTTGCCATTGCTCTGCGCGCCGATGGGACGCGCGTTCCGGCCGAGCTTCGAGGACAGGAAAGCACTTACCGGGGCCGCAAGGTCAGAGTCACCCTGATGCGGGATATGTCCCAAGAGGTCGAAATCCAGGAGGCACTGCGGCATTCCGAGGAGCGCTTTTATAAGGTATATCACTCCAGTGCCGCGATCATCAGCATCAGCCGTGTCAGGGACGGCATGATTTTGGATGTGAACGACGCATTTCTACATGCCGGCGGCTGGACGCGAGATGAAGTGATTGGACATACGGTTTCTGAACTTAAGCTATGGCCAACGCCCAGTCACCGGGTGGAAATGCTGGAGAAACTCAAGCAATCCGGCGCTCTGCAGGATGCAGATCTGGAGTTTCGCAACAAATCCGGGGAGCTGCGTTACTGTATAGGTTCAATCGAGCCGATAACCATTGGAAAGGATGACTGCGTGCTGGTTATTGCGCAAGACGTAACTGACCGACAATTCGCTGAGAAAGAGATGCGGAAGTTGTCACGCGCGTTGGAGCAGACGGCGGATTCGGTGATGATCACAGACGTTAAGGGCGTCATCGAATACGTCAATTTGTCGTTCGAGGCGGTCACTGGATTCACGCGCGCAGAGGCGATCGGTCAAACACCCTCCATAGTCAAATCCGGCAAGCAGCGCGACAGCTTCTACCAGAAACTGTGGATCACCATCATGAATGGGCAGGTATTCAGCGAAGTATTCGTCAACAAGAAAAAGAATGGCCTGCTTTATTATGAAGAAAAGACGATTACGCCGCTGAAGGATCCTCAGGGTCAAATAACCCATTTTGTGGCAACCGGAAAAGACATCACCGAGCGCATGCAGACCCAAGAGCGGTTGCATTTTCTTGCACACCACGACGCGCTTACAGAGTTACCGAACCGCATTTTCTACATGGATCGGCTGAAAGAGTCGCTTGCGCGCGCGCGTTGGCATGGCCGCCGAGTCGCCGTGCTTTTTCTGGATCTCGACCGATTCAAGAACATTAATGATACCCTTGGTCACGCGGTAGGCGACCGCCTGCTGCAATTGATATCGCGTCGCCTCGCTGAAAGCTTGCGGGATGGAGATGTTGTAGCCAGGCTCGGGGGGGATGAGTTCGCAATATTGCTGGACGATATTACTTCGGAGCAGGACGTGCCCGGGATCGCACAAAAGATCCTTGATACCGTTACGCCCTCGTTCAGGATTGATGAGCGTGAGCTTTTTATCACCGCGAGCGTGGGAATAAGTTTGTATCCAACGGACGGGGAAGACTCGGATACTCTGCTAAAGCACGCCGACATTGCTATGTACCGTGCAAAGGATCTCGGCAAAAATAATTATCAATTCTACTCCGCGGACATGAGCGCAAGAGCCTTCGAGCGCCTGACTTTGGAAAGTAGCCTGCGCCACGCCTTGGAGCGGAGCGAGTTTTTACTTCACTATCAGCCGCAGATTGACACTAATAGTGGAAAGGTTGTCGGTGTCGAAGCCCTCTTGCGTTGGCAGCATCCCGAACTCGGATTGATTGCACCATCCGATTTTGTTCCGCTTCTGGAGGAAACTGGCATCATAATACCCGTGGGCGAGTGGGTTTTGCGCGCTGCCTGCGAGCAACTGCGGAAATGGCGACGGGCAGGACGGGAGCATCTGCGCATTGCGGTCAATTTGTCTGCGCGTCAGTTCAACGAACCTAACTTCGCGTCAATCATTGACCGCGCTATGCAGGCCAGTGGCTGCAACCCGACGTTGCTTGAGCTTGAAATCACTGAAAGCATTATCATGCGTCACACCCAGCTAACCATACAGGCCCTGGATGCGCTGGGCAGCATGGGAACGCGCTTGGCCGTGGACGACTTCGGGACCGGCTATTCTTCGCTTAGCTACCTTCGGCGATTTCCGATAGATACT
This sequence comes from Pseudomonadota bacterium, assembly GCA_021783175.1. The sequence continues at coordinate 19,084 of JAJXUF010000020.1, read as the reverse complement.
TTGAAGATTGACCGCACTTTCATTCACGATATTCAGAGCGATGCCGACGACGCCGCAATAACTTCGGCAATCATTGGCATGGCGCAGCGTCTGAAAATCAATGTCGTTGCCGAAGGTGTCGAAACCAAGGAGCAGATTGATTTTCTGCAAAGTAACGGCTGTTACGTAATGCAAGGGTATTTCTTCAGCAAGCCATTGACTGCCGAAGGGCTGGAAGAATTTCTATCCGAAAAGGATTCCTGATCCGCAGCCGTGACCTAGGCGTTGTGAAGCGTGTGGCTGACAAAGAGTGCAATAGTGAATAGTGTCAGCGCGCCTGCTTGGTGTGTTGCCGCCAGCGGTATGGGTACGATGAAAAGAAGCGTGGTGATGCCCAATGCAATCTGGATTGCCAGCATAGCTAACAAAAGGTGAATTGCGACCCGGCCTCTCGCGGGCAGCTGCGCCCGCCGCGCGACGAACCAAAAAGTGGGAATAACGATCGCCAGCAGATAAGCGATCATGCGGTGATCAAATTGCACTGTTCCCATGTTTTCGAAAAAATTGCGCCAAACCGGCTGTAAGGCGAACATTCCAGGCGGCAGCCAGTGCCCGTTCATGGTGGGAAAGGTATTGTACACAAATCCTGCCTTGAGACCGGCCACGAAGCCACCCGCGATCACCATCACAAAGACTAGGGTCGTTACGCCGTAGGCAAATCGACGTAAGTTCCTGAGATCTGCGTTTGGAAGCCGTGTGCGCGGAAATATAAGATCAAGCGCAACCCAGAATATGAACGCATAAATGAGAAATGCTGTTCCCAGATGCGCGGTAAGCCGGTACTGGCTTACATGGGGATTGTGTACCAACCCGCTCTTGACCATGTACCAGCCTAGCGCCCCTTGCAGCCCACCCAACAAAAACATCGTGACAAGCTTCGGTACAAGTTGGTGATCAATCCGGCGACGTGCAAGGAAGTACAGGAACGGCACAAGAAATACTACGCCAATACTGCGTCCGAGCAGACGATGTGCATATTCCATCCAGAATATGGATTTGAACTCGTCCAGCTTCATGTCGTAGTTTACATCGCGAAATTCCGGTGTCTGTTGATAGAGATGAAACGCCTTGTCCCACTGCGTCGTATTAAGTGGGGGAACTGCGCCCATGATGGGATCCCATTCGACTATGGAAAGCCCCGAACGCGTGAGCCGAGTTACTCCGCCAACCACCACCATTGCAAAGATCATGGCGCAGCACAGCAATAGCCAAATTGCGATAGCCTTCTGTTGTGGCTGGGGTCTAGCTAGGTCACCAGGATGAGTATCCTGGGCTGCGGAAAGGTCGGTCATGGATTGGCGCTCCTCAGCGTGCGTTAAATAAATGCCCAATTAGGCCTGATTGCGTTTCCGCGGCGTTTGCGTCTGTTGGTGTCCGGACGATAACGGAACTGGCGATCCCGATCACCGCCGCATATTTTGTCAGCAGGATTCGGTGTTGATAGAGAGGTGCAGCGCATGCAGCCGGATCGGGTAGGGTTGTGCGTCAAATGACTTGGTTGATTATAAATCATCCCCGAGTCGCGCGCCCAGACTGCAACCCCGGTTTTGTCGATTATGTTGATTGCGGGCGCGGTGGGCGGGCCAGATTTTGCACATTTACTGGTGGAATGTGCCCGGTATATCGATGGCCGTGAATGCCAGGTTGGCACATTCCTATCGGTCCGATCACCGGATTGCTGGGCGCGGTGCATATCTGCATCCACGATTCTGTTCTCTCCTGGTCGCGCGCGAGCGCTGGCTCGTGAGTCAGGTGAAAGTTGCGGATTTCGCCCGCCCCATAATGGCTGGTGCCCGCTAATTCTTGCGCCGCAGGGTGCCGAAGCCCTTGGCAATATCGTGGGCGTTGGTCGTATCCGTGAATAGCGCGCGCAGTCGTGCTTTTGGGTCAATCAAGAAAATCGTGGAGGTGTGGTCCACGCCGTAGGGGCCATCGGGCAAAGGTGCTTGGCGTTTGTAATACACACCCAATTGGCCGGTTAATGCTGCGAGCTCATCATTGGTGCCGGTGGCGCCGATAATATCTGGGTCAAAATGCTCCAGATACTTTGTAAGTTGGTCAGCGCTGTCACGTTGCGGATCAACGGAAACGAACACGTATTGCACGTCTTGCGACAGGCCGCCGGCAAGTTTGTGCAGCTTCTTGAACGTATCGAGTGTATCGGGACATGCGTTGGCGCAGTGAGAATAGCCAAAAAACAGAAAATTCCAATGGCCGCGCAAACGGGAAAGATTAAACGCCTTTTTGTGAGTGTCTCGTAGAGCGAATGCGGTGAGCGGCCGCGGCGGGTAGAGCTGCGTCATGCCGATGCTGCTGGAAATTGGCCTCGCGCCGTTGTGTCGCAAAAAGCCTTCCACCCGTGGGATCCAAAGGCCTGCAGCCAGCACCAAGACCAATGAAAGGGAGAGAACCGCAGCGGTATTTCGACTCATTCCATAATGCTCCGTGGCCGGGAGACTGCCACATTTATCGCAGCATCACAATCCCAGTGCTGGCAGTCGCTTTTGTAGCTTTGGCTTCACTTTTCTGTTTGTGGTTGTCGGGAAGCAAGATTGCAGCGCCCTGCCTGGAAGCCGGAGCTTGGCCAGGCTGCAAGCGAGCCGAGGGGATTTTCCGCCAGGGCTTTCATTTCCGGCAAACATAAGCGCTAACTAATATGGGCCCGGATCGCCGTTCGTAAACTTCGCTGCCGTAAGGGGAGACATATTATTTATTGCGCATTGGAGACCGAAACCGATCGACCGAAGGCCGGCAATCGCGCTTTAGTGGCGAAACCTTGCTGGTCAGGACCCTGCCTGATTACCGACCTACGCGTCGCGGACAGTTCGGATAGTGGTGCGGGTTCTGCTATAGTGACAGCATGAAAGAACAAGCTGCCTCGTCAGGGTCTTCAGCGCTACGCCCTCATCCGCCCCTCGACGAATACTACGCCGATCCCGAGCAGCGGCGAGAATTTGTGCGTGACATCTTCAACCATACTGCCCCGGACTATGATCGGGTCGAGCGGCTCATGGCGTTTGGATCCGGTGCGTGGTATCGGCGCCGCGCGCTGGGTCGTGCCGGGCTCACCGCCGGCATGAGGGTGCTGGATGTCGCAATGGGCACCGGTCTCGTGACGCGCGAGGCCATCGCGCTTGCAGGAGAATCGGGTCAGGTCACCGGTCTCGACCCAAGCGTTGGCATGGTCAGTGAGGCAAGACGTACGTTGCCGATAGCGGTCATCCTCGGGCGGGCCGAATTACTGCCAGTGCGAGCTGCAAGTTTCGACTTTCTGAGCATGGGTTATGCATTGCGCCATGTCAGTGATATCGACGCCGTTTTTCGGGAATACTTCCGCGTCCTGGCGCCCGGGGGCCGGGTTTGTCTGCTCGAGATCACCCGCCCTCGCAGTAAGGTGGCCCTTTCCCTGTTGCGCATATATATGAAGTGGATCGTTCCGGCCCTGACCCGGGTCATCGCAAGGAACCGCGAAACGGAGCGTCTTTGGGCCTATTATTGGGACACCATTGCCGCCTGTGTTCCGCCAGAACTGATTCTTGGCGCGCTCGAGCGCGCCGGATTCAGCAATGTAGAACGTCATGCAGAACTCGGCATCTTTTCTGAATATCTTGGCACCAAGCCGAGATAAGGCGCATCAACGCGCCGGTTCGGATCCGTCCGGCGGTGATCTGCCTCTTGCTGGCGGAGTCGCTTAGGGGCACCGCAGTCTTACTGCCGGCGGCGTACGGTTCATCCCGCCAGTGTGCCGTTTCATTGCGGCAAAACCGGATATTTCCCCAGCGAGACCGCAGGTTGCCGGTTATTTCTTTAGACGCAACAACTCGACGACAGGGCCCCCATATCCCGAAAGAGATGTCCGCGTCTATCCCTAGAATGCGCGATCTTCTGCAGATCACTTGATCTGGATCAATCACTCCACAAGGTCGCTTCGCTAACGTCCCAGCCGACGACTTAATCAAAGCTGGGCTCGGTTGTATCAAAGCAAATATCGCCGTTTGCCCAACGAATTATCCGATGTCTTCAAAGCAATCAACGCTCGTGAAGCGAGGAGAATCATTGTGACAAAAAAGATGTATGACACGCCGATGCTCGACCAGTTGGAGACCGGTCCGTGGCCAAGTTTCGTGACCGGGCTCAAGAGACTCGCGAAAGACAAAGACATGATGGTCGACTTGGTGGGGCAGCTGGAGTACTCCTATGAAACCCGCAAGGGCTACTGGAAGGGCGGAACAGCCAGTGTTATCGGCTACGGCGGCGGAGTGATTCCGCGGTTTTCCGAAATCGCGGAGCGTTTTCCGGTATCGGCCGAATTTCATACGCTTCGCATCATGCCGCCACCCGGTATGCACTATGACACCAGCATATTGCGCAAATTTTGCGATATCTGGGAAAAGCACGGTTCCGGCTTAATCGCGCTGCACGGGCAGAGCGGCGATATCATGCTGCAGGGTTGCACCACGGAAAACGTCCAGGTCGCGTTCGACGAAATAAACGAGCTTGGATTCGACATGGGTGGCGCCGGACCTTCAGTGCGCACTTCCATGTCTTGTGTCGGGCATGCGCGTTGCGAACACTCCTGTTACGACGAAGGTCGGGCGCACCGCACTGTCATGAACGATTTTGTTGACGACCTTCATCGACCGGCGTTGCCATACAAGTTCAAGTTCAAGTTTTCCGGCTGCCCGAACGACTGCATGAATTCGATTCAGCGATCGGACATGGCGGTGATTGGTACGTGGCGTGACGACATCCAGGTAAAACAGGATGAAGTAAAAAAGTTTGTTGCTTCCAAGGGCCGAGATTACGTCATCGACAACGTAATAACGCGTTGTCCGACGCAGGCCCTGAAACTCAAGTCAGACGATACGCTGGACATCGACAATCGGAATTGCGTCCGTTGCATGCACTGCATTAACGTCATGACTAAAGCTCTGTCACCAGGCAAAGATCGTGGCGTAACCATACTTCTGGGCGGAAAACGCACGCTTAAGATTGGAGACCTATTGGGGGTAGTGGTCGTCCCGTTCATGAAACTCGAATCGGACGATGACTTTGCCAAAATCGTCAGTTTGGCGCACAACATTATTGATTTCTGGGCCGAAAACGCGCTTGAGCACGAGCGTTGTGGTGAGACAATTGAGCGCATCGGTCTTGGAAATTTTCTGGAAGGCATCGGTATCGAACCGGATCCCGCAATGCTTGCGCATCCGCGGACGAATCCTTTCATCCGAACTGACGACTGGAGCGAGGAAGCAGAGAAATGGAATCAACGCAAGGCTGCTACTGCAAAGTGAAATGAGACCTACCAGTCGACGAAACGAAGTGAGGATTATCAGATGACATCGGCCCAGACAACGGGTAACAAGCAGCGCGCGGCTATTGAAAGCGGCGTGCCTGATCACATCCAGTATATGCATCCGCTCATGCGTCGAAACTATGGTCAATGGGCTTGGCACGATAGGCCGCGTCCGGGTGTTCTGCATCATGTTGCACAAAGTGGAGATGAGATCTGGACAGTGCGCGCCGGAACGCAGCGCCAGATGGACGTGCACACGATACGGAAGCTTTGTGATATTGCAGACAAGCATGCGGAAGGCTACGTTCGCTTCACGATCCGCAGCAATATTGAGTTTATGGTAAGTTCGTTCGCCAAGGCCCAAGCCTTGATCGAAAAGCTCACGCAAGAGGGATTTCCCGTTGGCGGCACGGGGAATTCTGTATCCATGATTTCCCACACCCAGGGCTGGTTGCACTGCGATATTCCGGGCAGCGACGCGTCCGGTGTCGTTAAATCGCTGATGGATGAATTGTACAAAGACTACATCAGCGAGCAGATGCCAAATCGGGTCAGGTTGTCCACATCCTGCTGCCAGATCAACTGCGGTGGGCAGGCGGACATCGCCATCAACATCCAGCACACCAAGCCGCCCAAGATCAACCACGATCTCGTGGCCAACGTGTGCGAGCGTCCTTCGGTCGTGGCACGCTGCCCCGTGGCGGCCATCCGCCCGGCCATGGTTAACGGCAAGCCGTCGCTCGAAGTGGACGAGAAGAAGTGTATCTGCTGCGGCGCCTGCTATCCGCCCTGCCCGCCCATGCAGATCAACGATCCTGAGCATTCCAAGCTTGCGATCTGGGTTGGCGGCAAGAATTCCAATGCCCGCAGCAAACCCATGTTCCACAAGCTTGTGGCTGCCGGCATACCCAACAACCCGCCACGCTGGCCGGAAGCTGCGGCCATCGTTAAGACGATCCTGCGCGTCTACAAAGAAGACGCAAAAGATTGGGAACGCGTCGGTGACTGGGTGACGCGCATCGGCTGGCCGAGATTCTTCGAGCTGACCGGCCTGCCGTTCACCAAGTTCCACATCGACACCTGGCGCGGGTCGCGTTATACGCTGAATGCTTCCACGCATATCCGCTTCTAATCGCGATGTATCCGGCCCGGCCAAATGGCTGGGCCGGATACAGCCCCTAGAACGTGGCGTATTGACCTGGATCAATCACGATTTCCGTTACTAACGCGTAGAATCCCGGCACTTTGCTGAAAAGCGGCTGGCAAATCTGGTTAGGTTGTAGACTGGCCGATTTTGATGGAACAGGAAGTTGCGGTACTCCCCTGTCCGGGACGGACGGGACGGCAGTTGAGTTAGCGCCGGACCCTGCAAGTCAGTGCGGTGCGCCGTAAGTTGAGACAAAACCTACAAGGGGGATGTAATCGATGAAGTTCGGCATTCTGGTGAATGAAGGCCCGTACACGCACGAAGCGTCGGATACGGCATACCTTTTCGCCAAGGCAGCACTGGAAAAGGGACACAAGATTCATCGTGTCTTCTTCTATCATGATGGGGTCAATAACTCGACCCGCCTGACGGAACCGCCGCAGGATGATCGCAACATCGTAAGCCGCTGGAGCAAGCTTGCCGCTGACCACAAGATCGATCTGGTCGTGTGCGTGGCAGCCGCTTTGCGTCGTGGCATTCGTGACGAAAATCTGGCTGAAGGATTCCGCATCTCGGGTCTCGGACAACTGATCGAATCCGGCATCCAGGCTGATCGCTTGGTCGTATTCGGCGACTAACGCGACCTATATCGACTGGAGGCTGATATGACCGAAACTACTGGCGGCGTTGAAATGGGCGAAGACACCAGCGGAGTCGTAAAGAAATTTATTTACGTAAATCGCAAGGCCCCTTACGGCACCATCTACGCCCTTGAATCCCTTGAAGTGGTACTGATTGCCGCTGCGTTCGACCAGGACGTGAGCCTGGCGTTCCTCGACGACGGGGTATACCAGATCGTAAAGGGCCAGCACACCAAGGGCATCGATGTTAAGAATTTCTCGCCTACCTACCGCGCTCTGGAAGGCTACGACATCGAAAAACTCTATGTGGAAAAGGAATCCCTTGCCGCGCGTGGCCTGACCGACAAGGATTTGCTCGTCCCTGTGACCGTGGTCTCGGCCTCTGAAATGGCAGAGCTCATGGAACAGCAAGACGTCGTGCTGAGCTTTTGACGGAGAACAACGCATGCTGCATACAGTGAACAAATCCCCGTTCGACAAGAATACGCTCGAACGCTGCCTGCAATACGCAAGCGCAGCGAAGGGAAGTGCCATTTTGCTGATCGAAGACGGTGTATACGGCGCCATCGCCGGCACTGCCATGACTGACAAGGTTAAGCAGGCGATGAAAAGCGTCGCGATCTATGCGCTTTACCCTGATATTGAGGCGCGCGGCATGCAGGACCGCGCCATCGACGGCATCAAGATGGTGGACTACGGCGGTTTCGTCGACCTGGTCGCGGAATATCGTACCGTACAATCCTGGTTGTAGTGCAATACCTGTTAAACAGACGAGGAAACGACAATGGCTATCGAAGTTAACGGACAGAGCTACGAGACTGACGAAGAGGGATACCTCACCAACCGTTCCGACTGGAACGAGGATCTGGCCAAGGCGATGGCCACGGTGGACAACTGTGCTTTGTCGGAAAACCACTGGGAAGTAATCAACTTTCTGCGTGAGTACTACGAGGAATACCAGATTGCCCCCGCCGTGCGCGTTCTTACCAAGGCGATTGGCAAGAAGCTCGGACCGGACAAGGGCAACAGCAAGTACCTCTATGAACTGTTCCCCTACGGACCGGCGAAACAGGCCTGTAAGTACGCTGGCCTGCCGAAGCCTACGGGTTGCGTCTAACAGCAAGATCTAGCGAACTCAACTCGAGACAACGGGTGGAATCGATGTCGGCTTTGACGGTGATCTATGCAGTCCTCTTCTACGTGGCCACCGCGATCCTCGTTGGCGGCGTGGCGTACAAGGTTTATGTGTACGCCCGCACGCCTGCGCCGCTTAAGATCCCCACGACACCTGCGCCAGTAACGCGATTGGGTGTCGTGGGAAGGATGCTGCGGGAAGTGACGATATTTGAAAGCCTGTTCAAGTCGAACAAATGGATATGGCTTTTTGGCATCATGTTCCATTTTGGCCTAGTTCTCGTATTGATGCGGCACCTGAGATACTTCACACAACCGGTGTGGGGCTGGGTGGTACTAGTCCAGCCGTTCGGCATCTATGCCGGTTTCGTGATGGTGCTTGGCCTGCTCGGTTTGTGGGCCAGGCGCTTTCTGGTCGACCGCGTGCGCTACATCAGCAGCCTTTCCGACCATCTCATGCTGGCTCTGCTGGTAGGCATCGGCCTGAGTGGTCTTAATATGAAGTTCGTGGCCCATACCGATATCATCAGCCTGAAACAGTTTTTCCTCGGGCTCATGCTTTTCGACTGGCAGCCAATCCCCCCCGACCCTCAACTGCTCGTTCATCTGACCCTGGTCGCTACGCTCATGATCGTGTTTCCCGTGAGCAAGCTGCTGCACGCCCCAGGCGTGTTTTTCAGCCCGACCCGCAACCAGGTCGACAACGCACGCGAACACCGGCACGTTGCCGGCTGGTCGGCAAAACTGGACAACACCGGCGGTCGATAGGCTCAAGACATGGCAAATTTCGAAACACCTGCGCTGCGTGAATATCCCGTAATACCGCTGGTACAGGTCGGCACGATGGCTCACAGCAAGCCGTTTGTGGCCAAGCCGGACCTTCAGGCTCCGCTCGGCTTCCCCGGCGAGCTGGTGGAAAACTGGGAAAGCGTAGCCGTCAAGAAACTCGGCGAACTCGTGGAAGAATCACGCGCGCTTCGGGTGTTCCTCGATTCCTGCGTCAAGTGCGGCGCCTGCACCGACAAGTGCCATTACTATCTCGGCACGAGCGATCCGAAAAACATGCCGGTCGCACGCCAGGATCTGCTGCGCAGTGTTTACCGCCGCTATTACACCTTCGCCGGAAAATATTTCCCGAAGCTGGTCGGCGCACGCGACATGACCAAAGAAGTGCTCGACGACTGGTACAGCTATTTTCATCAATGCTCCCAGTGCCGCCGCTGCTCGGTCTACTGCCCCTACGGCATCGACACCGCCGAAATATCAATGGCGGCGCGCGACATCTTGGACACAGTTGGCGTTGGCCAGAAGTACTGCAACGAAATCATCGGCAAGGTCTACAAGATTGGCAACAATCTTGGCCTGCCTGAGCCGGCCCTGCGCAACACGCTGGAAGGCCTGGAAGAGGATGTAAAGGAAGAAACCGGTGTTGACGTAAAATTCCCTCTCGACGTGAAAGGCGCCGAAGTGCTTCTCATCACGCCGTCTGCCGACTTCTTCGCCGAACCGCACATTGACGGCCTCATCGGATATGGCAAGGTGTTCCATCAGGCCGGTATCAGCTGGACGCTCAGCTCCTACGCGTCCGAAGCCGCGAATTTCTCCATGTTCATCGGCAATCACGACAACCTGCATCGCGTGGCCCTGCGCATCCGCGAAGCGGCGCTCGACCTCGGAGTCAAGCGCATCATCGTCGGCGAATGCGGACACGCTTGGCGCGTGGCTTACAGCTTCTGGAATACCCTGATCGGGCCCTTTGACTTCCTGGACCCCCGCTATCCGATACCACAGCACATCTGCGAATTCACTTATGACCTTATCCAGCGCGGCGCTCTGAAGCTGGACAAGTCGGCGAACGACGACAAAATCGTTACCTTCCACGATTCGTGCAATGTTTCGCGCGCATCTCGCATGGGCAAGATGCCTGGTGGCCAGTTCGTCATTCCGCGCGCAGTGATCAAGGCGTGCGTGAACAATTTCCACGACATGGCACCGGACACGATTCATGAAAACACATTCTGCTGCGGTGGTGGCGGCGGATTGCTGACCGACGATCTCATGGAGCTGCGCGTCAAAGGCGCGCAACCGCGCATGCAGGCGCTGCATGAAGTCGTCGAGGAGTACGGGGTCAACTACCTTGCGGCGATTTGCGCCATCTGCAAGAGCCAGTTCACCAAGGTTCTGCCCTATTACAAGTTCCCGATGGACATGATTGGCAGCGTGCACGGCCTGGTCAGTAAAGCGATCCAGCTTGGCACGAAAGAGTAAAGAACAGAATTTCATCATCAACTGACAGCGACGCATAACGAGGAGACTCTCGATGGCGACACCCGCGAACAAACCCGGCGAAGCAAAAGAAGGATTCACCCATCGCAAGTTCGAGGACGGCAATTCCCAATGGGATTCTTTCCAGGAGCAGATTTTTACCGCCGATGAGACCGACAAGTGCCCGACCTACGTGCTGAAGACACCGCCTTGTCAGGCAAGCTGTCCTTCGGGAGAAGATATTCGCGGTTGGCTCAACATCGTGCGCGGCGTAGAGAAGCCGAGCAAGGGTGTGGCCATGCCGGAGTACGCTTTCCGCCGCCTGACCGAAGCCAACCCCTTCCCGTCCGTCATGGGTCGAGTATGCCCCGCGCCCTGCGAAAAGGGCTGCAACCGCAACAATCTCGAAGACTATGTGGGCATTAATTCCGTCGAGCAGTTCATCGGCGACTCTGCCCTTAAGAACAAGCTCACCTTCAAGGCGCCTGAGCACTCGAGCGGCAAGAAAGTGGCCGTCATTGGTGGCGGACCGGCCGGTCTGGCAGCGGCCTATCAATTGCGCCGTCTTGGACATGCGGTCACCATTTTCGAAAAATACGCGGAACTCGGCGGCATGATGCGCTACGGCATCCCGGGCTACCGCATGCCGCGCGACGTGCTCGACGGCGAAATCAACCGCATCGTCGGCATGGGTGTCGAAGTGCGTACCAACGTGCGCGTCGGCAAGGACGTGACGCTGGAAAAATTGGAGAAGGAATTCAATGCCATTCTGTTCGCCTTGGGCGCGCAGTCAGGGCGCCCGCTGCCGGTTCCGGGCGCTAATGCGCCGAACTGCATCACCGGCGTGGCCTTCCTCGAAGCCTTCAATGAGGGCCGCCTGAATGCGATGACCGGCCGCATCGTCGTGGTCGGTGGCGGCGACACCTCCATCGACGTGGTATCCGTGGCACGCCGCCTGGGTTACATCAAGGGTCTTAAGGATGACCAGCGTCCGGAATACATCGTGCTTGGCCATACCGCGCAGGACGTCGCGGCGGCTGCCGCCCGCCAGGGCGCCGATGTCACCCTGACCTCGCTCATGCCTGTCGAGAAAATGACTGCGGCCAAACACGAAATCGATGATGCGCTGCACGAAGGCGTCAAGATTCGCGCCAACATCAAGCCGATCGAAGTCATCCTCGACAGCAATGGTCGCGCCAAGGCGCTCAAACTGGCCGAAGTCGACCCCAAGTCAAAGGATTTCGCGACCATCCCCGGCACCGAATTCGAACTGCCCGCGGATCTGATCGTCGCGGCCATCGGCCAGGGCGGCGATCTTCAGGGTCTGGATGCAATGAACAATGGCAAGGGCCTTATCAACGCCGACAAGTTCTATCAGGTTCCAAACAAGCCCGGCTACTTTGCCTGCGGTGACATTGTGCGTCCCCACCTGCTCACGACAGCCATCGGTCAGGCGGCCGTCACCGCGGAAACGATCGATCGCTACCTGTCCGGCCAGGAACTTGCCAAACGCCCGAAGGTGGACGTGCATCACTTCAACCTCCTGTCCAAGCTTCAGGAAACCGGCCTGCAGCCGGAATCCTTCGCAGCCGACCAGCGCGGCGATCTGCGCGGCACGTCGGAAGCCAACTTCGCGATCCACAATTACGAAGACCGTTCGGCTTCGGAAGTGTGCCAGTCGGATGAACTGTTCCTTGGTCACTTCCCCTACGAAGAGCGCCACAAGCGCGCTGAAAAAGTGCCGTCGTCCGATCAGGTTATCGGTCACTTCGAGGAGCGCATTCTTCCGCTGGCGGATAACGATGCAGTCGCCGAAGCAAAGCGTTGCATGAGCTGCGGTCTGTGCTTCGAGTGCGACAACTGCGTTATCTACTGCCCGCAGACGGCGGTGAAGCGTACGCCAAAAGCCAAAGCCACGACCGGTCGTTATGTCTACACGGACTATGACCTGTGCGTTGGTTGCCACATCTGCGCCGATGTATGCCCGACTGGCTACATCAAGATGGGCATGGGCGACCATTAAGGTCGTAAGCTGATCGACACGACCTAAATGACAATGGCCATCCACGACACCCAACGCAAAGTTGCACCTTGGCTCACGGCAGTCGTTGCGGTAGCGGCGTTTTTCGCCGCTACCTTCGCGCTCGCCGATAGCTCCGTACCGGCTGCCACCAAGTCACGCGTCCCGTCACCGCTCACCGGCGTGTACCCCGGCAAGGGTGACAAGTGCGTGGCACCGACTGCTGTCATGCGCCGCGATCACATGCAATTCATCCTGCATCAACGCACGCTCACGGTGCACGAAGGCATTCGCACAAAACGCTTCCTGCTCACCAATTGCGTCGACTGTCATGCCGATCCAAAGACGCATACCGTCCTGGGCAAGAACGGATTCTGCGCCAGCTGCCATGCCTATGCGGCAGTGAAAATTGACTGCTTCAGCTGTCATTCCCCTTCACCGGAAAACCCCGCCGGGGCGCCAGTGACGGGTACCACGGCTGCCAACGGCTCGCGTCTTGTGGAAATGGTGAACTCGACGGCACCTGTGCAGCAACAACCCGACAGCACGGATGGTTCACAATGAGCATGAATCGTAGACAGTTTCTGGCCGCCGGTGGCATTGCCGCGGCTACCGCCGCGCTCGCACCCGGAATGCGCCTCATCGAACTGGCGCAGGCACGCTCGCCTGACGAGGCGGTCACAAGCAAGCAGCGTTGGGGAATGCTCGTCGACACTACCAAGTGCGCCGAAGGCTGTACCGCCTGTGTCACTGCCTGTAATGAGGAAAACGGCCTGACCAATCAGAACGTGCCGCGCGACATAGAGGAACAGTGGATACGCAAAGTCACGCTGCGCGACGAGCAAACCGGCTTTGTGCAGACGCTGCCGGTAATGTGCCAGCACTGCGAGGAACCGCCGTGCGCTGATGTCTGCCCTACCGGGGCTTCGTTTCGGCGCGCGGACGGCATCGTCCTAGTCGATAAGCACATCTGCATAGGCTGTCGCTATTGCATGATGGCCTGCCCGTACAAGGCACGTTCCTTCGTGCACGAGGTCCTCACCGGGCAGAATCCCGAGGTCCCTCGGGGTAAAGGCACAGTCGAGGGCTGCACCATGTGTGTGCAACGCATCGACGCCGGCCGCATCCCTGCTTGCGTCGAAGCATGCAATGCGGATGCCGGCAAAGCCATGGCCTTTGGCGATCTTAATGATCCCAATAGCGACATAGCCAAGCGCCTGGCAACACAGGAATCCAAGGAGATCCGTGCCGATCTGGATCTCGACACCGGTGTGCGTTACCAGGGCTTGTAACGGTCGTACGGGAACCTCAGACAGCGAATCAGGCAAGAAATGAAAATACACTTCCGCGAGATTGAAGGACGCAGCCTGGGCTACTATGCCCTGCTCGGCCTGTTCGGCATTCTGATACTGGCCGGTCTGGTTGCCGCCTACTTCATGGAAACCAGAGGACACCATATCACCGGCATGAACAACCAGATCGTCTGGGGCACGCCGCACGTATTTGCCGTGTTCCTGATCGTATCCGCCTCCGGCGTGCTCAACGTGGCATCGATAGCCTCCGTCTTCGGGCGCGCGATGTATAAGCCGCTGACCCGGCTTTCCGGCCTGCTTGCAATTACTTTGCTGGTGGGCGGACTATCCGTGCTGGTGCTGGATCTGGGCCATCCTGACCGTCTGATCGTCGCGATGACCACTTACAATTTCAAGTCGATCTTTGCCTGGAATATCTTTCTCTACACCGGCTTTCTTGCCGTCGTCGCGGTCTATCTGTGGATGATGATGGAACGCAAAATGAACACCTATACCAAGCCAGTCGGACTGTTTGCCTTTGTCTGGCGCCTGACGCTGACGACCGGTACTGGCTCGATTTTCGGCTTCCTGATCGCGCGCCAAGCGTATGATTCGGCATTGCTCGCGCCGATGTTCATCATCATGTCGTTTTCCTTCGGCTTGGCCATTTTCATACTTTACACCATGACGGCGTTCCGCCTCACCGGCCGTCCAATTGGCGACGAGATCATGCGCAGGCTCAAAAACCTGCAAGGTGTGTTCGTCGCCAGCGTGCTCTACTTCGTGCTGGTCTATCATCTGACCAATCTCTATATGACTGCGCACCATGATTTCGAGCGCTTCATACTTCTCGACGGCGGTGTCTACACAGCTACATTCTGGATTGGACAGGTTTTGATCGGCGGTGTGCTGCCGCTGGCGATCCTTTTCAACCCACGTCTTGGCAAATCGCGCGGCTTCATCGCGCTCGCGGCCGCACTGGTGCTCGTCGGCGCGCTGTCCCAAATCTATGTCATTATCGTCGGTGGACAGGCCTTCCCGCTGACCCTGTTCCCTGGCAAGGAAGTGAGCAGCAGTTTTTATGACGGTGCGGTGGGCCTTTACCGCCCCAGTCTGCCGGAAGTCGTACTCGGCATCGGTGGCGTCGCACTGGCACTCGGCATGACAACTTTCGCCATCAAGGTTCTGCCTTTCCTGCCGGAAAGTCTCGCCGATGCCGACGTGGATCCGCACGCCGCTGCAGCGGCAAAGTCGGCGGAGGCCGCGCACGCCTGACCGCGTGTCCTGCAATCCGGTCCGCTTTCGTCGGAGGTGTGACATGAGACCGGCTAGACTGGAACGTCACTTCGCGCTCCCCGGCGTCCGCTCCGCACTGTGTGTGTCGCCGGACCAGCCCTCCACAGGCTTTTTCTTATGAACCGCCTGCTGGTTTCTGCCGCGCACAAGTCGTCCGGCAAGACGACGATCACGATCGGCTTGTGCGCCGCCTTACGTGGCCATTCCCTGACGGTGCAGCCATTCAAGAAGGGACCGGATTACATCGACCCTATGTGGCTCACCCAGGCCAGCGGTCGCCCCTGCAATAATCTCGATTTTTATCTGATGCAGCCGGACGAAATCCGTTCGAGCTTCGCGCGCTATGCGCGCGGTGCAGACATCTCCATCGTCGAAGGCAACAAGGGTCTGTACGATGGTCTCGATCTGGATGGCAGCAACAGCAATGCAGCCCTGGCCAAACTACTCGGACTGCCCGTAATACTGGTGATCGATGCTCGCGGAATGACGCGAGGTATCGCTCCGCTGCTTCTCGGTTATCAGGCCTTCGACCGCGAACTCAACATTGCCGGTGTGATCCTCAACCAGCTCGGTGGCGCTCGCCATGAGAGCAAACTGCGCGCAGTCATCGAACACTACACCGACATACCCGTCCTCGGAGCTGTGCACCACGACGCATCCATGAGCATGGTCGAGCGGCATTTGGGACTCGTGCCAAGCAACGAGGCAAGTGGTGCCCAAGCAAAAATCGATGCCATAGCCCGCCAGGTTGCAGCCCAAGTTGATCTCGACCGCGTGGCGGCCGTCGCCGCCACGGCAAGCCCAATTGAAGCGGCTCCGGGACAACCCGCCGCTGCAACCGCGCTGCAGCCGGACCTGCGCATCGGCTACGCACGCGATGCGGCCTTCGGATTCTATTACCCCGGCGATCTCGACGCGCTTCGCGCTGCCGGCGCCGAGCTCGTTGCTTTCGACACACTGCACGACTCCCGCTTGCCCGATGTTGACGGCATATTCATCGGGGGCGGCTTCCCTGAGGTTCACATGCAGGCCCTGGAGGCCAACGTCGCCATGCGCCAAGACCTGCGGCGCGCGATCGACAGCGGCATGCCGGTATACGCAGAATGCGGCGGGCTCATGTATCTCTCACGCAGCTTAAGCTGGCACGAAAGACGCTGCGAGATGGTTGGTGCCATACCCGGCGATACTGTTATGCATGAGCGGCCGCAGGGGCGTGGATACATTCGCTTGCGCGATACCGGTCTGGGACTCTGGCCAGCGCGCGCGAAAGACGCTGCGCCCGGCGAGATCCGCGCGCACGAATTCCACTATTCCAGTCTCGAGAATCTGCCTCCCGACACCCGCTTCGCTTATGAAGTGTTGCGTGGCGCCGGGATC
This sequence comes from Pseudomonadota bacterium, assembly GCA_021783175.1. The sequence continues at coordinate 2,577 of JAJXUF010000020.1, read as the reverse complement.
GATGGCCGTCACGACGGCATCGTCCACAAAAATGTATTGGCTTGTTACGCGCATATGCGCGATCTCGAATCGAATCACTGGACGGCCCGCTTTGTCGGCTTCATTCGTGACAAGCGCCAGCACGGCGGCGGCAAACTGCGAGCCGCAATCTGATGCGGTGGCAGTCAGTCTCTGCAAATCGCAAATTCTTCGCACGCTAAAACAGGAAATATCTGATGATCACAGTCACCGCACAGGCCGCGGAGCAAATTCGCAAGGCCGCAGAGCAAAGCGATGCCGCGGGCATGTCGTTGCGCGTTGCCAGCAAGAGGAACGAGGATGGCAGCATCGAATACGGCATGGGTTTCGATGAACGCAAAGAGGACGATCACATCATCACCTCGGAAGGATTGGACATCCTGATATCCCCACAGTGCGCGAGTCTGCTGGTCGGATCGACGCTTGATTTCGTCGAGATCAATCCGGGTGATTTCCGGTTTATTTTCACCAATCCGAACGACGAAAGTCACCGCTCGCCGGACGCCGGTCAGGAGATGCAGGAGTAGCAATGACCGCTGCGCGCAACGACTACGATCTCATCGTCATCGGCAGTGGCCCGGGCGGTTACAAGGCGGCCCTCGGTGCGGCGCAGCTCGGTGCGCGTGTCGCGCTGATCGAGCACGGATCGCCCGGCGGGACCTGCCTCAATCAGGGCTGCATACCGAAGAAGACGCTGCTGCACATCGCAAGCCTACTCGAGGACATCGAGCTGCTGCGCGGTCGCGGATTGCGCGGTCAGATCGAGGGCGACTTCGGCGGCGCACTTCTGCACAAAGATGAGGTGGTTCGTGGCATCCGCGACAATTTTCCGGTGTGGCTAAAGCGCTTCGGGGTACGCGTTTATGAGGGACACGCGAGGCTGCACAGCCAGCGAGAAGTTGAGGTACTCGTCTCCGGCGAATCGCAACCACTCCTGTTGCGCGCTGAACGCATCATCATCGCCAGTGGCGCGGCAGCGCGTGAGCATCCGGCCTGTCCTGCAGACGGGCGCAACATCATTTACTCCAGCCATTTCATGCTGGATCTGAAAACCCTCCCGGCCTCCGTACTGTGTGTTGGAGGCGGTGCCATTGGCAGCGAACTTGGCTTTTTCATGCGCCAGTTTGGCGCGCGAGTAACGATCGTCGAGGCCAGCGATCACCTTCTAAACAAACCTTGTATTCCGGTGCGAGCCAGTTCCCTGCTGGAACGCAAACTGGACCGCCTCGGCATCGAGATACGCAAGGGAGTAACTGTCGCGGCAAGTCAGTTGACGGAAAACGGGGTAAAAGTGACTTTTACCGACGGCAGCCAGGGATTATACGAGCGCGTCCTGGTGGCGATCGGGCGCCAGCCGCGTGCTGCGGATTTTGGACTTGCGCAATGTGGCATCAGCGTCAATGCAGACGGATTCATTGAAACGGACGAATATCTTGAAACCAGCGTCCCCGGGATTTTCGCTGTAGGCGATGCCAAGCCAGGCCCCATGACCGCCAACGCAGCGCTGCATGATGCAAAGATCGCCATCGGCAACGCCCTGCGCACGGCACGCATTCCCAGAAACTACCATACCGTTCCGATTGTCATTGACTCTGCGCTCGAAATCGCCGCCGTCGGCCTTACGGAAGATCGTGCCGAGGAAGCTGGCTTTACGCCCGATGTAGCACGCACCAACTTCGGCGCATCGGCAAAGTCGCGCGCGAAACATGACTACGAAGGCTTCATCGAGGTCGTGCACGACGAGGAGACCGGTCAACTGCTTGGCGGTTGCATCGTGGGAAATGAGGCCGGTGAGCAGATTCATATGCTTGCAGCCGCATGCCAGTCAGAACGCGGCTTGTGGTTTTTCACCGATATGAATTACAGCCATCCGTCCTGGACAGAGGAACTGGAGAATGCGATCGGGCCGTACACCTCAGCGCTAACCAAGTCCGGCCGAGAATTGTTCCAGCCGGGTATCTACGCATCCAATCCGCAACCGTAATCACATCTTTACGGTTTTCGTCCTCCGGCAGCGGCGCCCGCTTACCGCTTATACCTGACCTTTTGCTTGTGTTGCCACACCCCTGCCCCTTCAATCTTAAGCTGACAATTCTCGGGGCCAGTTGACGCCAAACGGCACTCCCACGCGAAATTTAATTCCGGCCGCAACCAACGGATTCACAAGCAGAAAGCGTCCAAAAGACGAATTCACGCCATTCATCTGCCGATTGCAACGAGTTGTCCGCCGAACCGGTCACCACCGTCACCGGCAGGCAAAATGGCCCGTCTATTGCACAAAAACTAGCAGAACTTAGTAGATTTGGCGGGACTTGAAACATGAGTGGAAATTTCTGGTTCTCCAGGCTGCCCAACATCGCTTTTGCTACCCTCGCTGCCACCGGCACGACTATCGCCATTACCCGTGGCGTGCCGCATTACGCACGCGTCCATACCGGCAAAACCGCCGATGAGCTCAATCAAATGTACGGAGTAACCCGGGGCCAGGCACGCGCGATGCTAGCCGGGGTGCTGTGCGGCTGGCGCGCGAACCTTGCCAACCCGGATCTTTACGGCGAC
>JAJXUF010000356.1 GCA_021783175.1 Pseudomonadota bacterium | reverse complement strand
ACAAGGTTTCAACTTTCAACAACTCATTTGAATTGGTGATTACCATTGCTCTCGCAATCATGCTGTTCTCGGCAATGAATAACGCGAGCGCCTGCGCCGCATGCGGCGACACCCTGTCCAGGGACTGGGAATCCCAGGGCATTTCGAGCAAGCCCGGCTTCATCGCCGACGTGTCTTACGACTATCTCAACCAGAACAGGCAGCGTTACGGCACGAGTGCCGCCTCATCCGCGCTGATCAATCGCCAACTCGCCGCAGGCGAAGAAGTCGAGGACTACACCCGGACGCAGACGGTGACGGCCTCGCTGATCTATAACGAGGATACCTGGGGCGTGGGCGTCATGCTTCCCTATGTGATGCGCTCGCATGGCACTTTCGGCACGACTGCGCCTTTGGGCTCCAGTTATTCCACTTCTTCGGACGCGAATATCGGCGATGTCAGGATAATCGGCCGTTATACCGGGCTCTCCAGCGAGCGCTCCTCCGGCTTCATCGCCGGTATCAAGCTGCCCACCGGGAGCACCAACAAGAACTTCGACACCGGAACCGCGGCCGGCACGCCGCTCGATGCAGCACTGCAGATCGGCACCGGTTCCACGGACATCATCCTGGGGGGCTATACCACGGGTACCATCGATACCTACGGCTGGTTCCTGCAGGGGACTGTGCAGCATGCGGTGGCAACCAAACAGGCGCTGGGCAACCAGGACTATCGCCCCGGCGATGCCTATTTGCTGAATACCGGTATCCGCTATGCCGGATTCGGCGCGAAGGTTTCACCCATGCTGCAGCTGAATATCATCAGGCGCCAGGCGGACACCGGAACCCCGGTGACCGTGCCGATCGACCCCGTCACCGGCGTGCCTGACGCAGGCGGTACGCTGGCGTACCTGGCGCCCGGCGTGTCGGTGCGTGTCGGCGGCGGCGCCTCGGTCTACGGATTTGTCCAGATCCCGGTTTACCAGAACGTCAATTCGCTGCAGTTGACCCCGGGCTACACCTTGACGCTGGGCGTGCGACAATCTTTTTAACCCGGGCTCAATCAACAGGCGACGCGACAAGTGAATATGCGAACAAAACGAACATTGCGGGCCGGATGGAAGGAGTTGCTATTGGCATTGCTGCTTTCGCTCGGTTTGGCCCATGTTGCCCTGGCGGATGACTGGAACCTGAAGGACAAGGACGGCGTGCATTACAGGCTCTCCGAACAGAAGGGCAAATGGGTGCTGGTCAATTTCTGGGCGCCGTGGTGCGCGCCCTGCCTGCAGGAAATGCCGGATCTTGATGCCTTGCAGAAGCAGCACAGGGACTTGCTGGTGATCGGGGTTGCGGTGCTGTACCGAAAAAAACAGGATGTTATCGATGCAATTCAGAAAACATCCGTTTCCTATCCCATCGTCCTGGGTGACGAGGACATCGCCAGCGACTTCGGCGAGATGAAAGGCATGCCCACCAGCTTCCTCTATTCTCCCTCGGGCAAACTCGTCGGCCACCACGACGGGCCGCTGACGCAGACCGATATCGAACAGGTCATGGCCAGCCAGCCAGCCTCGGCAGAACTGTTCACGCATTGACCCAGTGGTATCCGCTGCGGCAAGATAGACCTCATCATCCAACCCGGCATCCGCCATATCATCTGCGGCTCGGCAGAATCCAATTCCGGATGTGCGCTTGGAATGCTCTTCATATCATCAACTCGCCACCATAATCGTCAGCAATGACGCGAACAATTCGATTTCCGCGCTCCCAGCCGGACTATCAGTACAACACCCCTTCTAACAATGGAACAAGTTCCCGTTCCTCGAATCGCACATGCTCTGTCAGATATTTTGCGAAGCTGCCCAACGACTCCGCATCGCGTTGCCTGAGCCGACCAAGCAAAGCACGCAACTGACAATGGTCCGCCAGGGAACGTTCCACAATGGGCTTTATTTCAACACTCTCCAATAACGGCAACAGAGAGGTCTCCTCAAATTGAAAATGCGGCTCAAGCAGGCGTTCGTATGCATTGAGGACTTTCAGGTAGATTCTCGTCAGCAACTTTTCATCGCCCGACAGTGCGGCTCGCTGACAATCCTTCGCCAGGCTCAGCGCAAAGTAATGTTCACGCGATACTGCATCTAAAGCGGTGCTTCCCCTTGCGTCATAATCGTTTGGCGATTCGGCAGAAAAATGATGGGAGATCAGAATTCCATTCTCCAGCTCCTTGAGTTCCCGATATGTCATTGTGCTTTCCCTCCAATTGCCGAAATTCGTTGACTCAGAAGTTGTATGGGCAAGCTACGTAGCTCCGCAGGTATCGTATGCGCTGATTCGCAATAGCCGTCAGAGACATTCGAATACGGGTTATCCGACGGGAAAAGCGCATTCCATTACTTGGCGTAACGCTGGAAAGCGCAAAGGCCTGCCCCTTATTGCCCATGAACAACCCTGCGCATCCGGCCGGCCGCCACTGCACCAAATAGAAAGATAGAGTAGATCGTGATACTCGTGAAGTCACTCCGTATGATGCCCTGGAGACTGGTCAGCCGCGTAGCGTTGGAATTCACTCCCAGCCAATCGACCTCTATCAT
>JAJXUF010000103.1 GCA_021783175.1 Pseudomonadota bacterium | reverse complement strand
TCGTCCGCCATGGCTTGTGCCAGGCTCAGGGCCAGTAACGCGACCACACCAGCACAGGCCAGCGCGCGAGACAGGCGACTTGATTTGATCATGCGGTGATTCATCACACTCACTCCTTTCGCTTTGCTTGACTGGAAACATCGCCGAAACCGGCCGCGCGCATCGTACTCGCAATGGCGCGCCTCGACAGGACGGGCAATTTCATGGTCGCGACACGAATGGATTGTCGCGAATATAAAAGCGCAACAACCTCTTCGCCCAGCGGCCCGCATAGTCAACACCCACCCGGGGTCGTCTAACTATCCTGATTGGCTCGGCATTCACATCGGCGGCAATATAAAGATTATTGCTCACCATGTCATGGGCGTTGACACGCCGGTCAATCTTCATCGCCCGACAAAGCAGGCCGGGCCCGGCGGTACGTTCGCGCAGGTTCCTGACCGGCTCAAGGGCGCGTATCAAAACCGCAGAAGCATGGCCGGCACGCTCGGTCACGACATTCATGCAGTGATACATGCCGTAAATCATATATACATAGGCATGTCCTGGCGGGCCGAACATGACACTCGTGCGTTCCGTCAAGCCTCTGGCAGAATGCGCTGCAAGATCCTGTGGGCCCAGGTATGCCTCCACCTCGACGATGCGGCCGACCCGCTCGATGCCACGAACTACGTGGACAAGATATTTCCCGAGCAGTTCCCTGGCAACGACGCGAGTGTCTCTTGCATAGAACGCGCGATTGAGCCTTCGCATATCGTCCCAGTATTAAATCGTTTTGAAGACATTTCACCAAACATCGCGACCCGGGCCGTGCGGAAGCGCCCTTAGGGTTACGCACCCCGAAGTCGCTGGAGCGCATGATGATTATAGATGATTCGGCACTGATTGACCCTCGACCGGTCCAACGGCGTGTCCGGCAATAAAATATCAGCAATTCAATCTGACCGGCGCTACAATTGCTCCGCCTGGTGCGAGAAGGTTGTCCGCTCGAAGCGGGGCACAGGAAAAGAATACTTGTTCCGGTTCGCAACCATGGCCGATAATGATATCGATTCGGCCGCCGCCCGGGCGCCAAGGCGCGATCCCTTGACAATCCATCTCGAACTCTCAGCAGCACGATTCCAATGAAGACCCGCAATCTTATTGTCACCCTTTTACTGATCGTTGGCGTGGCCGTGGCAGTGCCGTTCTTGCAGCGCATGTGGCAAAAGTTACCGCCGAAACCGCAGGGAATGCCGTGGCAGATTGAAACGTTACCCGGTGGAGGGTCAAAAGTATTTGATCTGGTACTCGGCAAGAGCACTATCCGCGAGGCGCGCGAGCGCTTCGGCAAGGGAATGGAGCTGGCAATTGTGGCTACCGGCGCAGAGCCTGGAGCGCTCGAGGCGTTTTACGACGAGGCTAATGCGGGCGGCATCACCGGAAAGGTTGTTCTGGGAGCGGAAGTGGATACGGCAACGGTGGAGCGGTTCAAACGCCGCGCGGTCAAAATCGATCATCTTGACAGCAAGACTCTGGAGTTCACCTTGCGTGCCGACGACGTTCCCGCGGCTGACCAGGCGCCAATTGGAACCATAACCTTCATCCCGTCCGCCAGCTTTGGCGAGAAGACAGCCCTAGCTCGCTTTGGACAGCCTGCCGAACGTATTCGCACTGACGCGCAAGTCGAGCATTTTCTTTACCCGGATAAAGGACTAGATCTTGTCATCGACAGCAAAGGCAAGGAAATCCTGCAATATGTTGCACCGCACGATTTTGCGCGTCTGCGCGACCCCCTCGAGAAAGCTGCTCACGGGACTATCGGCCGGTAGTGCATTTCACTTTTCCGCGAAGGGGCAGAACCCGGCAGCATGTTGCCCATGATTGGCCGATTGCAGACTCAATGTTTACGGCGCACTACAATGATTTCTACCCGTCCGCGTGGACCGATGAAGTAGGATGCGACCCACGCGGTCAGGCTCACGACGATCGATCCCAACAACGCTGAAGTGAAGCTGCGGATTGTGAAGCCGGTGAAAATCCACGCTACCAGCTCGAGCATTGCGCCATTGATAATCAGCAAGAACAGTCCGAGCGTAAGGACGGTAATCGGGAATGTGAGGACAATGAGCAGCGGCCTGACCACCGCGTTCACGATACCGAGCAGCAGTGCCGCACCAAGGAGAGTCCCAAAGGTGTGAACCTCAATGCCGGGCACCAGTACCGAGGCGAGCCACAAGCCCAATGCCGAAACGCCGCAGCGCAATAGAAAACCAGTCATGGACGTATCCTTCCACATTTTGCCGCATAGTGGAATATCTGCAGCATTGTGGAGGCTACGCCGAATCCCTTCTTTAGAACACGGAAGCTAAGTAGATCGCGATAAATCATCGCTTGCGGTGATGCGGCCGCAATGGCCAGCTTCGAACAGGCAGCCGGTCTCGTTGTGGGTAACTACGCCGCGTTGCATGCGTCGAGACTAGGCGGCGGTGGGTGTCAGCGGAAAAAGAGTCCGGTAGCTGCAGTAGAGTCCGGATATTACGATGGGCAGCATGAAAATACTGAATGTGAACGCAAGCAGATATGCAGTCCAGATAGACAGCAACGAAACAATGACAGCCAGAGCAACTGGCAGCAACAAGGCCGCGAGGGGGACCAAAAGCGCCGGCAAGTGTCTGGCGCCAATTTTGAGGCTGCGTCCAATGGATGGGATCAGGGGTTCATGCCGCAGGAATGCTAGGGGCATGGCATATATCAAGCACAGGGCCAGAACAACATAGACTATAAAGCCCAGCGCTGCGGCCATGAGCACGGCTAGAGCCGATCCAGCACTGAGACTCGACCAACTGCTTGTCCATGCGTCACCGGCAACGAGCAGCATCAAGATATTGGCCAGGATAGTCATTACTATTCCAATGATCGCAACCACGACGGCAGGAATTACGCGCTGCTCGTCCCGGAAGATGCTGAGCAACTCGCTGGGCGACTTTTTAATCGCCGCCAGGCGCAGCGAAGCAGGCAAGGGGGATTTCAGCCGACTTAACGTGTCCAAGGCTAGATACGTGCTCGCCACGATGATCGGCGCGATAGTGCCGATAACGAGACCGCCGACAAACGGAATCAAAGTCAGCAATGTGAACAGGGCTGCCGCACAAAAACCCATGCCAGTCAGTAACCAGGGATTTCGGCGAAATAGTCGCCAGCCGCAGTTAAGCCAGCGCAGCCCGAGACTAAACTGATTTGTGAACCGTGCCAAACACTTACCTCTTACCCGCTCGGTTAGCGGTTTATTGTAAGTTTAGGAATTGAGCCAGAAATCTACGACCGAACAGCGGGTCGAATTCGCCGATCGGCGGAAACCATGCGCTTTTGGGCGCGCTGCGGCTAAGTGTGGCAACAGCCGCTTTTCTTGCACCGCCTCGAAGACAGCCCATCACCTTAGGGCGGATCCGAGATATTACATGATGCGATGCGATTTGCTTTGTCTCCTGCCCGAGAATCCCCCGGACATTTTGAGATAATGCAGTCGCGATGTACCGATTAGTTGCCCGTGGAAACCACACGACACGGCTGAAGTCGGCGTCTGCGCTGATAAATTCAGCCTGCCGGCGTTTCCCTCTATGGCAAATATCGGTTATTTTCGCTGACATTATGGCGGTGCATCACGGCTGTGACTAGCGCCACAAACTAAATTCGATTTACGCAATCTGAGGGGGCGCACATGACCGTTCTGCAGGACAAGGTAGTGATAATCACGGGCGCAGTCGGAAATCTCGGGCAAGCCGTCGCCGAGCGCATGGTCAGAGATGGGTGGAAGACTGTTCTCGTGGACAGGTCGAAGGACCGACTGCGTGCCACCTTTGGAAAATTGCCAGATCCGACGAGATACTGGCTCGCGGATGGCGTCGACATGACGGCTGCAGAGGCCGTGAACATCATGGTCGCAGAAGCGCACAAACGCTTCGGTCACATCGACGGATTGGTGAACACCGTCGGCGGTTTCCGAGGAGGCCGTCCGGTACATGAAACAGATCCCGGCGAATGGGATTTTCTGTACGACATCAACGTCCGCACAACGCTCAATGCCTGCCGAGCGACGATTCCCTATATGTTGGGTGCTCGGCAAGGAAAGATCGTGAACGTAGCAAGCAGGGCCGCGTTTCAGGGAAGCGCGAACTACAGCGCGTATGCTGCCGCCAAAACTGCAGTGTTGCGGGTGACGGAAAGCATGGCCGGTGAACTTAAGGCGCACGGCTTGAGTGTCAACTGCGTGGTGCCGGGGACAATAGACACTCCGCAAAATCGGGCGGCAATGCCCACGGCGGATTTCTCCACTTGGGTTCAGCCCGCCGATCTCGCGGGCGTCATCGCGTTTCTGTTGTCCGACGACGCGCGCTCTGTGTGCGGCGCTGCAATTCCCGTGTTTGGTCGTGGCTGAATATACGCAGGCTGCATTCCGTCGCAATGTCGAAAGAACTACCGGTTAATACTCCGGCTGTTCCGCCTTAACCCTGCGACTCGCGTACCTGATGGAATTGCTCGTGATAGAGTTGCGCATATAAACCGCCACGGGCGAGAAGCTCGGAATGACGCCCTATATCTACGATGCGTCCAGCCTCGAGCACAACGATGCGGTCGGCATTGAGTATCGTTGAAAGGCGGTGCGCAATGACAATTGATGTGCGACCCTGCAGCAGACGCGTCAGCGCCTGCTGGATCCGTCTTTCGGCGCGAGAATCGAGCGCAGACGTGGCCTCGTCTAGCAGTAGAATTTGCGGATTTTTGAGAAAGGCACGCGCTAGCGCGAGGCGCTGTTTCTGGCCCCCGGAAAGAACGGCGCCGCGCTCGCCTATCTCGGTCCACAACCCCTCCGGCAGCTCGTCGACAAACTCTCGCGCGTTGGCAGCATCGAGCGCCGCGCGGATTTCATCCGCCGTAGCAGCGGGTCTGGCAAGCAGCAGATTCTCCTGCACCGTCCCGGAAAAAAGTATCGTTTCCTGGCTGACAATGCCGATATGGCTGCGCAATGCGGAGAGCGTCAGATCGCGCAGGTCGTTACCGTCAAGCAACAGGCGACCAGCATTAGGATCATAGAAACGCGGCACCAGGTTGGCGAAGGTGGTCTTGCCGGCTCCGCTGGGCCCGACTAGGGCAATGGTCTCTCCGGGCAAGATGGCGAGGTCGACGTCATGCAGAACCGGACTATCCGGCTCATAGCCGAAACTCACACCTTCAAAGACTATTGATCCACGGCAATCGGGAAGCGCGCGTGCGTTTGCACGCTCGACAACGTGCGGTTGGGTATCGAAGTACTCGAACACACGGTCGATTGCCGCCAGCGCGTTTGACAAAACCACGCTCAAATCCGACAGCCGCTGCAATGGGAAATAGAACATTCCCAGATAAAGCAAAAACTGAGTCAGCTGCCCGACAGTCAGTCGTCCTGCAATTATCTGGTTCACCCCATACCAAACTACAAGCACCGGAGCTGAGTGCACCACAAAACCGACAAGCATTTCATTGACGGCGGTGTAACGCACCGAATACAGCACCTTGTTAAGGAGCTTATTGGCGTGCGTCGCAAAAAGCTGTGCCTCGTGGTTTTCGCGGGCGAATCCCTTTACTACGGATACGCCGGCAACCTTTTCATGCAATACGCCTGACAGGACCTCTATGCGTTGTTGCACCTCCCGTGTCGAAAGGCGGATTCGGGGACCAATGTAACGCAACGACATTACATAGACCGGCATGAGCACCAGCGACACAAGCGCCATCATTGGGTGAATGGAAAACAGAATCACAACCAGCGCGATTACCAAAGCGCCGTCCATCCACACGTTGGTTAGGGCAGAGCCGACAAAGTTCTGCGCAAGGCTGATGTCACTCACTACGCGCGACACAATGGCTCCGGTCTGGTGCCGCATGAAAAAGGCGTGCGACAGGCGCTGTACATGGTCAAGAAGAGCCACGCGCAGATCGCGGATCATCCGGTGACCGGCAATTGCCGCATAGACGCTGCGATAGTACGTCGCCACCATCCATACCAGGTTCAATGCCAAAACACCGAATACCAGATAGAGAATTGTGTGTGCGCGCACATTGGGGTTTATCCCGTGCTTAAGAACGACGTCGTCCAGCAGTACCCGCAACATCCAGGGGAACACCAGCGGCACAAGAAATTTAACCAGACCGGCCGCCGTGGCAATCGTCACATAGGGCCAGTATGGGCGCACATAGGCCAGGAAACGCCAAACCGGTGCTCTCCGTGATTCGCTCGGCAAGTACAAAGCGCGCACAGAGTCGCCGAGCGCGTTCTTTATGTCTACGATCCGGGCGGCGCTGACATCCACCTCCGGGTAGCGCGAGCGCGCCTGCAGACTAAGCGCATCCTCCGGTGCAATGCCTGGCGGCAGGCGGCGCTGTGTAATCGGACCACCGACGAGCATGTCCGCATCGATGTCCAGAACCAGCACTACATGTTCTGGTTCTGCGCCCTCAGTCGCCAATGCATTGTACGCGGCCATCAGGAGGCGCATATCTTCCCATCGGTCGAACATGTAGTAACGACCGTCGCTGCGCAGGATGCCGTCCACCAGATATTTTGTGGCATCTGAGGCGCGGCAAAGGTGATAGAAGATCATGTCAGTCGAAACAGGCCGAACTTCCGCAAGCAGGCAACAGGGCGAGTCAATTTTACATTGATTTGACAGTCAATATGGGAAGATATCGAGTCAAGACGCAGACACCGGGATTGCGCAGACAACGTCGGTTTCTTGATTCTTCGACACAAAAAGGGGGGCAGGGCCGGAGTGGCGTGCAATTGCGCCTTGCGGCCGCCATATGAGCAGGCGTTGGGCGCTGCGGACGCGCCGTTTTCTTCGGCGCCTAGCCCTGCCATTGAGCGTCCGTGGATTGAAAAACGCGGACTTTCCCGGAATAGGCCGTGTCTTTGTGCCGCCCGGCGAGCTTTCCTTCGGGACCTTTCGGTCAAACTGGCACGCTCCATGCATGCATATTGGCCAGGTACAGGGAAGCGCGTTGGCCTATGGGCCGGGAGAGAAGCGCGCCCAGTGCCTGCTTGAGGAACGGCGAATCTGACGATTCGCCATTGCAACTTGGATGTCTCCGACATGGCGATTGAAATCCAAAAAATTAAAGTCGACGCTCGTGAGCTGAAACTCGGGATGTATGTCGCGGAACTGGACAGGCCGTGGCTGGAAACGCCCTTTCTGTTACAGGGTTTTGAATTGCGCGACCAAAGGGAAATCGACGCGCTCACCAAGCACTGCCACTACGTCTATGTAGACGTTTACCGCAGCACCAAGTTCACTCCAGAATATTTTAAGAGTGCCTTGATGGCGCGCTCCCGCGCGCTTGAGGTCGAAGATGCCCGGATTCGGCAGAAGGTCCGCGAGCTCGGCCAGGAACCCCTGACCACGCAGCCGGCCCGCAAGCCCTATTCCGACCAAACTACTTTCGAGCAGGAACTTGTTCAGGCCAAGATCGTGGAACGCGAAGCGCGCACGGCGATGAACGAGAGTCTGGAAGAAGTCGTACGCGGCAAGTCGGTCAATCTCGAACTGATTGGAAAAGTGGTCGGAAGCATGGTCGACAGCGTGGTACGCAATCCGGACGCGCTCGTCTGTCTGAGCCAACTCAAGAACGTGAGTGAATACACCGCCCTGCACTCCGTTCGCACAGCCATCGTGGCGCTAGCTTTTGGCCGCCATCTCGCCCTCAGCCGCGACGAACTGAAGGTCCTGGGCATGGGAGTGATGCTGCACGATGTCGGCATGGTCAAGGTTCCACAGGAGATCCTCGACAAGCGCGGCGGCCTGACACCCAGTGAATTCGACATCATGACGAAGCACGTGCAATGGGGTCTGGAGATCGCCAAGACAAGCGGCGGCTTACCCCCTGGAGCCATGGACGTAATCGGTCACCACCACGAACGGAGTGATGGTCAGGGTTACCCATTGCAGCTTCGAGGCACGGCCGTTGCACCCGCCGGCATGATCGGCGCCATTGTGGACGTATATGACGCCGTTACCAGCGACCGCATTTATGGCACGGCTCTGTCCGCCGAAGATGCCCTGAAAAGCATGTACGAGTGGCGCAATAAAGATTTCCAGTCCCAGCTCGTGGAGGAATTCATCCGCTGCATGGGAATATTCCCGATTGGCAGCCTGGTGGAACTGAGCAATGGCACGGTTGGCGTGGTAATCACCATCAACCGCGCGCGGCGCCTGAAGCCGAAGGTAGCCCTGGTACTGACCGCGACCAAGGCACCTTACAGCCAGCATGTCATTACCGATCTCGTGGAACACAAGGACGCCATGGGACACGAACTAAAGATTGCGCGGGTTTTGCCTACCGGCAGCTACGACATCAATCCAATGGATCACATCATCCAGCTGTAGGCGTGCCCGCGCATCCGAACTCTATTTTTGCTGCAGGCAGTATCCTCACATCTTTCGGTAGACTTGCGAACCCTGCTTGACGAACTCCACAGCCTTCGCCGCTAAACCCTTGGCAAGCGCGTCGTGCTCGGCAACACCTTCGGCTTTCGCATATTCGCGCACCTCTTGCGTGATCTTCATCGAACAGAAGTGCGGACCACACATGGAGCAGAAGTGCGCAAGCTTGGCTCCTTCCTGGGGAAGCGTTGCATCATGGAATTCACGCGCCTTTTCCGGATCAAGACCGAGACTAAATTGATCAGCCCAACGAAATTCGAAACGCGCCTTGGATAGCGCATTATCTCTCAGTTGCGCACCGGGATGACCCTTGGCGAGATCGGCCGCGTGCGCAGCGATCTTGTAGGTGATAATCCCATCACGCACATCCTGCTTGTCAGGCAAACCCAGGTGTTCCTTGGGGGTCACATAACAGAGCATGGCCGTGCCATACCATCCGATATTGGCTGCGCCGATACCGGAGGTTATGTGATCGTAACCGGGGGCAATATCCGTGATCAGCGGCCCGAGCGTATAGAACGGTGCCTCAAAACAGTCGGCCAGTTCCTTGTCCATATTCTCCTTCACCATGTGTAACGGCACGTGGCCAGGACCCTCGATCATGACTTGCACGTCATGGCGCCATGCCACGGCCGTGAGCTCTCCCAGAGTTTCAAGCTCGGCAAACTGCGCACGGTCGTTAGCATCGGCGATTGAACCTGGACGCAGTCCGTCACCGAGCGAGAACGATACGTCATAAGCCTTCATGATTTCGCAGATTTCTTCGAAATTCGTATAAAGAAAATTCTCACGGTGATGCGCAAGACACCACTTCGCCATGATGGAACCGCCGCGTGAAACGATCCCGGTAACGCGCTCTGCCGTGAGTGGTATGTAGGCAAGGCGAACACCGGCGTGAATAGTGAAATAATCGACGCCCTGTTCAGCCTGCTCCACCAAGGTGTCTCGAAACAATTCCCAGGTCAGCTCCTCGGCTTTCCCGCCTACTTTTTCGAGTGCCTGATAAATCGGCACCGTACCGACCGGCACGGGGCAGTTGCGGATAATCCATTCGCGCGTCTCGTGGATATTCTTGCCGGTTGAGAGATCCATCAGAGTGTCGCCGCCCCAACGCACCGACCACACCATCTTTTCCACTTCCTCCTCGATGCTCGAGGTGACCGCGGAATTGCCGATATTGGTATTAATCTTCACCAGAAAGCCGCGTCCGATGATCATGGGCTCGGATTCGGGGTGATTGATATTGCTAGGAATGATCGCGCGCCCGCGCGCCACCTCATCACGCACGAATTCCGGCGTAATCATGTCCGGCAGGGTCGCGCCCCAGTGATAACCCTTGTGCTGACGCAGTAACCGCGCATAACGCGGATCTGCGCGCAGCTCCGCCAGCCGCAATGACTCGCGGATTGCCACATACTCCATCTCCGGCGTAATCATGCCGCGGCGTGCATAATGCATCTGCGTGACATTTGCTCCGCCCTTGGCGCGAAGCGGCTTGCGGATATGTTCGAATCGCAGATTCGCTAATCCGGGATCACGTTCGCGGGCGCGACCGTATTCGGAACTAAGTGCATCAAGTCGTTCGCAATCGTTGCGTTCAAGTATCCATTTCTCGCGCAGCGCGACCAGCCCTTTACGCAGATCAATCTGCGCCTCGGGATCGGTATACGGCCCTGATGTGTCGTACAAAGGGATCGGCGGATTCTCTTCATCACCGTGGCTGGTCGGTGTTGCAGTCAGCGCCACTTCACGCATGCCAACACGGATGTCAGGCCTGCTGCCGGGCACATGGATCTTGCGTGACTGGGGAAACGGCCTGATAGCCTCTTCCGAAAGTCGGTTAGTGTTCTTGACGAATTCTTGGGGAATCGCGCTCATAAATGGCGTCCTAAATTGATAGGTATAAGACGGCGCGGGGCACGGGGGATAACCGGGGGGTCACGTGCTTCCCTACGCCGGCACAATCCGGATCAGGTTCAAAGGGTGTCTCTCAGCCCGCGGCGCGGGCACCCCCAGCTCAGGTCTTCACGCTATCGGAATCACCATCCGATTGCAACCGTGGGCGGTAGGCAACGCTTGCATGGGCCCCGCAAAGTGCTTAATCTGATGAGCCTTTTACCCGCGAAGTTCCTAAGGTATTTCCAAGATGTTATCTATGAACCTCGAAGCAGCCCGGCAGAACATGGTGGAATCCCAGATTCGCACCTGGGAGGTCCTGGACCCGCGAGTACTGGAGCTTGTAGCGCGCGCGCCACGCGAGGACTTCGTGCCGGAAAAGTACCGCAGCTTGGCATTTGCCGACATGACCCTTCCGCTCGGGCGGGGGCAGGTCATGATGGCGCCGAAAGTCGAAGCACGTCTACTTCAGGCGCTGGAAATCGGCCCCAAGGACATGGTTCTGGAGGTCGGCACTGGTAGCGGCTACATGACCTGGCTGCTGGCGTCCCTCGGCGGACACGTCTTTAGCGTGGACATAGCGCCCGAGTTCAAGATGGGGGCAGCCGCCAAGCTGGCCGCTCACGGTATCAGCAACGTCACACTCGAGACCGGTGATGCCGCACGCGGCTGGACTCGCCATCAACCCTACGATGCGATCCTGCTTACCGGATCGGTAGCGGTGCTGGCCGACGCATTTCCGCGCAGCCTTGCAGTTGGCGGACGTCTGGTCGCCATAGTCGGCAAGCCGCCGGTCATGGAGGCTGTGCTGATACGTCGCAACGGGCAGGAAAGTTTCACTACGGAGTCTTTGTTCGAAACCGTGCTTGCCCCTCTGATCAACGCCACTGAACCCGAAAAGTTCGTATTCTGAGGCACTCGGCGCCTGATTCGCCAAAACACATGCGTCAGATTAGCGTTCATCAACTCAGGAATCGTTTGCAGGAGTCGGATGAAAAGCCGATCCTGCTGGACGTGCGCGAAACCTGGGAGGTGCGCCTGTGCGCGCTTGAAGATTCACTTCATATCCCCATGAGTCATATTGCAGCGCGGGTGAGCGAACTCGATCCAGAGCGCGAAACCATTGTCATCTGCCATCACGGGGTTCGCAGTTACCAGGTTGCATACTTCCTGGAACATCAGGGGTTCCAGAATCTCTGCAACTTGCAGGGCGGCATCGACGCATGGGCGCGCGAAATAGATCCGGCG
>JAJXUF010000355.1 GCA_021783175.1 Pseudomonadota bacterium | reverse complement strand
GGCGCGCGAACAACACCATCAACGAACAGCAGCGTGACCTGCACCAGCAGCTCCGCCAACTGCACGCCGTGCTCGACGAAAACGAACGCATGCGCGAGCAGTTGCGCGAGGCCGGCATCAGCACGACCGCACTCAATGAGGAGTTCCTGCTCAGGATCGCTGCCGATTTGCACGACGGGCCGGCACAAACCATCGCCTTTGCCCTGATGCGCTTCGACGAGTTTGCCGAGACCTGCCATGGCTGCATCTCCTCGCAAGGGGAAGCCCCGCATGAGCTGGACAGCATACAAAACGCGCTGCAATGCTCGCTGCGCGACGTGCGCAAGATATCTTCCGGACTGTCCATCCCGGGCATGACCGAATTGACGCTTGCCGACACCGCCAGACGTGCCGTGCGCGATTTCGAACGCCTGTCCGGGCAGGCGATCAAAACCGAAATCGATGAGACGCTGGGTCAGGCGCCTCTGGCGGTGAAAATCACCGTCTACCGGTTGCTGCAGGAATCGCTGACCAACTGCTGGCGGCATGCGCCGGGAGGTTCTCCACGGGTGCAGGTAAACAGGATCGACGGCCAGGTGTCGCTGACGATCACCGACCATGGCGCCGGTTTCGATCCCCATTCGGCTGCAATCGGCGGGAGGCTGGGACTGGCCTTCATGCGCGAGCGCGTCCGCCTGCTGGGAGGTGCCTTTGAAATCGATTCCGCACCGGGCCGCGGCACCTGTATCCATGCCCGGCTTCCACTATCAACCGAAGAGATGATTCATGTCTAATCCGATACGCATCCTGCTTGCCGACGATCACCCGCTGTTCCGCGAGGGCGTTGCCCATTCGCTCAGCACGGAACCCGATTTCGAGGTGATCGCCCAGGCTGCAAGCGGTGAAGAAGCCGTGGAAATGGTGCATAGCCTGCATCCCGACATCGTGTTGCTGGATGTGTCGATGACCGGAATGGGCGGCATCGCTGCAGCCGCGAAGATCTCCGCAAGCGCGCCTGTCGTGCGCATCATGATGCTCACCGTCTCCGAGAACCGGGAGAACCTGATGGCTGCGCTCAAGGCAGGAGCACACGGCTATGTGTTGAAGGGGGTTTCCGCTAGCGAGTTGCGCTCCATCACCCGCCGCGTGGCCGGCGGTGAAGCCTATGTCACCCCGGCCCTGGCCGCAGATATGCTGACCGAATTCTCCAACCCGCATCCCATCGATTCGTTTTCCGAGCTGACACCGCGCGAGACCACCATCCTCCAGCTCCTGAGCCAGGGCCTCACCAATCGCGAGATCGGCGAGCGCACCTTCCTGGCGGAAAAGACCGTCAAGCATTACATGACCAGCATCCTGCAAAAACTGCACGTGCGCTCGCGCACCGAAGCAGCCCTGATCGCCATGCAGCACGGCGTTGCCAGAACCGAGCAGTAAATCCGGCATATTCCGCACAAGAAAAAGGCCGCCGGGTATTCCCCGGCGGCCTTTCTGACTGGAGGCTGGTTACCTCTTAGTGAGAAGCACCCACTTCTGCGCCCAGGCCAGTTTCGGCACGAATCATCTGCGCGTCATAGGCAGCCCGTTCTTTCTTGCCACTTTCGCTGCTGTCGGTTACCGACGCGATATAGGCAACGATAAGGACTGCGGGCAGAACCACGAAGGTCGGGAAGTCGTACGGGAATATCGCTGGGCCCATGGCGAGCACCTTGGTCCATACGGTCGGGCCGATGATCAGCAGGCCGATGGAACCGAAGACGCCCGTGTAGCCGCCGAGTACCGCACCCCGTGTGGTCAGGCCGCGCCAGAAGATGGACATGACCAGGATCGGGAAGTTGGTACAAGCCGCGATCGAGAAGGTCAACGCCACGATGTAGGCCACGTTCTGCTTCTCGAAGGCGATGCCCAGGATCACGGCGAGCACGCCCAATCCGATCACCATCATCTTCGACACCCACACTTCCTGTTTCTCGGTCGCGGTACCCTTCATGATCACGTTCGCATAGATGTCATGCGACAGCGCCGAAGCACCTGCCAGTGTCAGGCCGGAAACCACGGCGAGGATCGTGGCAAATGCGACCGCAGCGATGAAGCCGAGGAAGAAGTCGCCGCCCAGCGCGTGTGACAGATAGACCGCCGGCATGCTGCCGCCACCCTTCAGGTTGAGCACGCTCTTGCCGATGTCGGCCACATACTCGGGGTTGTTGGCCACGAGAACAATGGCGCCAAAACCGATGATGAAGGTCAGGATGTAGAAGAAGCCGATGAAGCATGTTCCGTAGAGCACCGATTTACGGGCAGCTTTGGAGTCGGTCACGGTGAAGAAGCGCATCAGGATGTGCGGCAATCCGGCCGTACCGAACATCAGGGTCAGACCCAGTGAAATCGACTCGATCGGATTGGCCTTCGCCCCGATCGGAACCACGGATTTCATGATGTCCATATGTTTCGGGTGAGCGGCGACAGCATCGTTGAACAACTTCGCGAAGCTGAAACCTTCGTGCGCCATCACGCCGAAAGCCATCATGGTCGCACCGCCCAGCAGCAGGCCGGCCTTGATGATCTGCACCCAGGTCGTGGCCTTCATTCCGCCAAAGGT
>JAJXUF010000354.1 GCA_021783175.1 Pseudomonadota bacterium | reverse complement strand
CAGCAATGTGTCCCTGCTCGGGAATCTCGGCGTGCACTCGTCAAGCTACAAAGTCAACAGTTCGGGCAGTGGCGCGAAATCGGGGAGTTCCAGCGGCCTGGTCGTGGGCGGCAAGGTTCAGTACGACCTGACCGAAAGCGTCGGCATTCGCGGCGGCTTCGACACCTATACCGAGAGCGGCGGAATGTCAGGCAATGTCACTGAAGTTGGACTGTCTGCGATATACAAGTTCTGATTTCAGTTTCGCAAGAGCAAGGCCTGAATTCGTTCCTGGTGAGTGCCCTGCATGGCAAGGTGCATCGAGCCCTGAAAAGAAGACGACAAAAAAAGCCCGGCAATGCCGGGCTTTTCAATTGATAATTTGTTCTTCTACCTGCCGCCGCGCCGTTCAACCGGCGCATTGAACTTCCGGATGTTTTCCTCGGCCTGCTTGAGCGCAGTGAGGTCGTGGACGATGGCCAGCAGTCTGCCGATGCCATCTTCCGCTGCGAGCAGTTGCAGGGTCACCTCCACCGGATAGACGCTGCCATTCTCGCGGGCCTGCATTGTCTGATAGGTGATCGACTCCCGTTCGCCGCGGCGCAACTGTTCGAGCATCGTCCCAAAGGCTTCGATGCCTGTCTCCGGCTGCAATCCGAGTATCGTCATCTTTTGCAGTTGCTCCAGCGTGTAGTCGAGATTTTTTTGCGCAGTATCGTTCGCGTAGGTGACCTGCAGCGTATCGGTATCGAACATGAAGATCTCGTTCGGGCTGCGTTCGCGGAGGGTATGTTCATAGTGGCGCCGGAGTTCTTCGCGGCGCTTTTCCACGGACCAGGCGCGGCGCTGGAACCGCAGGCTGTAGAAGGCGAACATGCATGCCAGTAACAGCGCGATCACGAAGTAGGGTGCGTGCATCGCGCGCCACCACGCAGTCCTGATCTCCGTCACGGGCATCTCGACGAACAGCGTGAGCGGATAGTGCTGCAGGCGGCGCATCACCAGCAAGCCCGTGATCTTGCCCTCGCTGCCCGGAATTTCCACCTTCCATAGCGCCGGGCGCCTGCTTGCCCGCAGATATTCGGCCATCGCCCCCTCGACCGGCTCGCCATAAAGACTGTCCAGGCCGTCGGCATCCGGTTCGGGATAACGGCTCACCAGATATCCATCGTCGCGCACCAGACCCAGTGCGGCGATGCGCGGGGTGATCGAATCCATCCAGTAGCGCTGCATCATGTCGACGGGCAGATTGGCGCTGATGATGTAGGCCAGCTTGCCAGCGGGGTCGGCAACGGCATAGCGCGCGGAGACGACCCAGCTTCTGTCGATGTGTCCCGTCACGGGCCGACCGATGACGAAGGGTGAGCCATGCTGCAGCTCGTCGCGAATCTGCTTGAAAGCGGGGTCATTGGCGAGTGTGGGCAGGTCCGGCTGGTTGGGGGTTGTCCCGGTCAGCAATACCTGGCCGTCGCTGCGGATCAGCATGACATTGTCCAGCTCGGTGTGCAGGTTCTGGAACCGGCTGACCAGTGCAAATGCACGGTCGAGATCGGGCTTTTTGCGCGTGACGGCGAGTTCTGCGCTCAGGTTTTGCATGCCGATCTGCAGCTGGCTAAAGTAGATGTCGATCGAGTTTTCGCTCAGCGCGGCGATCGTCGCCAACTGACGGGCCTGCTCTGCCTTGGCTTCCCGCCAGGATTGCGAAAAAAGAAAGGAGGCGTAAGCCAGCAGCGCAACCACGAGCAATGTAGCCGAATAGTTCAGGAACCGCCTGGGCCGATGTTCACTGCTGCTGTTTACCATTTGAGTCTTTCATGCGATGACAGGTGGCGCAGATGCTGAATGCGCTTTGAACCGGAGTCAAGGGGGAAGCGGCTTCGATTCGGTCGCGGCGCAAGCCTGTTCATCCGCCGTCGATTTGGGGCTATCATCCGACCATTCCACTCGGGAGAACCTCTCATGCAAACGCGCAAGCCCATCAACATCCCCGTCGTTGCCGCCCCCATGCAGGAAAGCGACACGACCGAAACCGGCTGTTCCGGCAGCGAGATCGTCGCGCTGATGGTGCTGGGCGACAGCATGGCGCCGGAATTCATCGAAGGCGAGATTCTGGTCATCGAAACGGGCGCGCCCGCAACGGATGGCCTGTTCGTGATCGGCTCGGCGGACGGCGAATTCATCTTCCGCCAGCTCAAGCGCGACGACAGTGGCAGCTGGTGGCTGCATGCGCTCAACCCGGCTTATCCCGATATTGCCATTGAAGGTCCGGATACGATCAAGGGCGTGGTCACCCACAAGAAGAAGGCCGGCTCGCGCAAGTCCGTCAAATATTACATTCCGCATTCGTCTCACTGAGAGCTCAAAGAGGGCAGCCGGTTTTTCATTTCCGCAGTTGCCAAAACGATTGCGATGCTGCCGCTTCGCTTGATTCCGACGCAGCCTCAGCCCTTGCCGGAAACGGACGCACATCGCACAACTTCGTGACCGGCCTGCGCAGGCCAAGGGCCTGTTTCGCGGAGCAGAGGGTGGTCCGGGTCGATATATTTAACTTATCGACAAGATATCTACAATAAATTGGCCCTATCAATGTTCGCGCCGT
>JAJXUF010000102.1 GCA_021783175.1 Pseudomonadota bacterium | reverse complement strand
CGCCATCGTCGTGCTGGGTGGTGGCACTTATTTCCACGCACCGGAATACGGCGGCGATACAGTCAATAAAGATACGCTGGAGCGCTTGCGCTATGCGGCCAAGCTATACCGCGAGACGTTGAAACCCCTGCTGGTCACGGGCGGCACCCCGCTGGGCAACAGCCTCGCCGAAGCGGAACAGATGAAACAGGTGCTGGAACATGAGTTCAACGTACCGGTGCAATGGACTGAAGGGGCTTCGGACAATACGCTGGAAAATGCGCGCCTGTGTCGGCAGATGCTCAAACAGGCCGGCGTCACCCGCATCTACCTTGTCACACATGCCTGGCACATGCCGCGTGCCGTGCAGGCATTTCAGGCTGCCGGGTTTCAGGTCGTTCCCGCCCCGACCGGCTACACCACACGCTACCGGACCGATTTGCTCGCTTTCGTACCGAATGCCTATGCCTTGCGGGACAGCCGGGTTTTCCTGCACGAGCTGATCGGGATGTTGTGGTATCAGTTAAAATCCTGACTTATTGAGGTTTCCATAATTGGCGACATCACACAAAACCTCCCGCCTCGTCATTCCGGCGCAGGCCGGAATCTAGGCAGTTGAGATATCCCCACGCAGTGGGACGACAAATCCAATAGGGTCTTGTCCGCTACGCGGTATTATTTGACGGGCTGGATTCCGGCCTGCGCCGGAATGACGGAAGTTCGCAAAATTTGTGTAATGAATTACAGAAAGATCAATAGTGGAGTCTATTAAGTAAGCACCGGCGCCTTTGTCCGGGCGCGCATCAAAACCAACCAACGGAGTGTCACATGAGAGCACGCATCAAATGGGTAGAAGAAGTTTCCTTCATCGGTGAGACCGAGAGCGGTCACTCGGTTGTAATGGACGGCCCGCCCGCAGGCGGCGGCCGCAACCTGGGACCGCGACCGATGGAGATGTTGCTGATCGGCACCGGCGCTTGTACCGCTTACGACGTGGTGACCATCCTGAAAAAGAGTCGGCAGCAAATCTCGGATTGCGTAGTGGACATCCAGTCCGACCGTGCCGAGACCGACCCCAAAGTATTCACCAGTATCCACTTGCACTTTGTGGTGACGGGAAAAGACCTGAAGCGCGAACAAGTCGAGCGCGCCATCAAGCTGTCTGCGGACAAATATTGCTCGGCATCGATCATGCTGGGGAAGACGGCGAAAATGACGCACGATTTTGAGATCGTGGAAGCGTAATTTCTACTCCTCCAGCACGAATTACCTTCATTCCGGCGAAGGCCGGAATCCAGCAGAAATAAACGTAATTGTATCGAGGACAAACCCAACTACATGATTGGTCAAACCGCTGGATTCCGGCCTTCGCCGGAATGACGGTCAAACCCAGTAAACCGTCCTCGTCATCACCTTCGACATTCCCCGCATCGCCAGCTTCACCGGCAGCGGCAATTCCGCCGCGCCCAGCTCCACTGCCATGTCGGCATGGCCGACTTCATCCGTATACATCTGCTGTGCCACAGCGCGGCTCTTGGCGTCCTGCTTGGGCAGACTGTCCAGATGACTCTGCAGGTGCGCACCGACCTGACGTTCGGTTTCGGCCAGGAAACCCAGATTCCATTTGTCGCCCAGCGCACCCGCCAATGCACCGAGTGCCAGCGAACTGGTGTACCAGAAGGGATTGAGCAGGCTCAGGCGCCCGCCCAATTCATGCACCCGGTGCGAAGTCCAGGCCAGATGTTCGGTTTCTTCCCACGCCGCATGCTCCAGTTTTTCCTGCACCCGCGGATCGCGTGCCGTCAACGCCTGTCCCTGATACAAGGCCTGCGCGCATATCTCTCCGGTGTGATTGATCCGCATCAGCGCGGCTGCGTGCTTCTTTTCCGCTTCACTCATTGCCGAATCTGCGATGTCCGCGTCGGGATAAGGACGCGCGGTCGGCGCTTTGGCAAACAGGGTACGCAGACCCTTATCGAATTCGATGATGAGACTGTCCAGATTCAGCATGATGAGCTCCTGTTGAGAATGTCCGCAATCTAGGCAATCAACGATGTGCTGTCAACAAAAACGGCCACCCGAAGGTGGCCGTTCAGTATTGCACCGGAATATCCGGTTAAAGCTTTTGTGCTTAGAACTTCTTGTTCAGACCCACAGCCAGCATAGATGTGCTACCGCCAGCAGTCAAATTACCGTTGCTCAACGCATCATTGATCACGCTATAAGAACGAGTGTTTAAACCTTGACTCGTTTTGGTATACGCAGCATAGAACGTCGTTGTCTTGGAAAGGCCTTGCAGCCAAGCCAAGGTAACGCCAGAAGCACCCATATCAGTTCCAGTACCGACCTTCGACAAGCTCGACAGAGTACTGCTAGCATCTATAGTGTTCTTGGCATAGCTGAGTGCAATCGCGCCTGGGCCGACTGGAGCTACCGCACTGACGGACATAGCCTTGTTCGTGCCAGCTGTGGTAACTATGTTGTTGGTACCAGTTTTGGAGGTCTGATAGGTTGCAAACAGTTTGACCACGGTGAAGTCGTACGAAGCACCTAAAGCGATGTCGGTCGCCGAAAGCGTAGATGTTTCTGTGGCAAGCGCAGGCAGGTAAGTTGTACCAGCAGTGGCGCCTGTATACACAGCTCCGACGGACAGAGGACCGTTGTCGTAATTTGCCGACAGCAAGAATGCAGAAGTCTTAGGATCGACAGCGGCAGTAGAAGGTGCAGCCAGGTTACCCACACCAGCCAGAGCTGTGGAATAGTTCACCGCAACGGTCACACCGCTCATGTTTGGGGAAATGTAGGCCAGTGCGCGTTGAGCACGGGCTGCACCTGTTGCGGAGCCGATCAGGAAAGTGCTACCTGCGGTTACGTTTTGCAGCGGAGACACCAGCGAATCGGCCATTGGGTCGAACTTGACAGCCCAGTCATAGGCGGTTGTTTGCAGGTAGCCAGTTGCAACCGTTCCGAAGTCGCCTGCCAAAGCCAGCATTTGTTGACGTGCAACAATGCTTGAATTACCCACACCGCCCGCGCCAACGGTCGAATTGGTTTGCGGATCCAGCCCGTATTCCAAAACGACGACCGCTTTCATGCCATTGCTCAGGTCTTCCGCACCCTTCACGCCAAGGCGGGATGCAGACAGGCCACCAGAAACAGCAATCGTGTCGCTCTTTTGGCCGTCGGCGGAAGCGTGGGCAACAGCTGCGTCAACGTTACCGTACATGGTCACATCGGCAAATGCCGGTGCAGAAAAAGCAGCGGCGACAGCCAGGGCGATTAGTTTCTTTTGCATTTTGAAGATCTCCTCAGATTAGATATTCACTTTCGTATCGGGCCAATCCCTCGCGAAATAGTTGGATCGGTGGGGTATCCCTCCTGATCCGAGGCGCAAATTACACTGCCGGCCTTACCACTTCAATTTAATTCCTTACAATAAGTAGACATACGTAGTTTTCATACAACATATTGATATATGTCAATAAATATTGGACTTTTGTCTAGCCTTGAATTTCCAAAAGTGATGAATTTAACGCAAATTTAACAATTGACAAGGAAAAACCATCATGTAGCCACAGGGAAATTTGGCTGTTTTCCAGATTTTTTCTGGGGCGCTTTTTCAATCGGGATAGCGGTTTTTGGAGTAGCCCAGGAGCATTCGCTTGGACCAAAACTGTATCATTCCTGCAACTGCAATCACCAAAACCCTAATTTCATTGGCTGAACCTTCCACGTCTCGCGCAGACGGCAATGCGGTCAATAAAGCTGCATTGATCCATTTCATTGTTTTTCACGAAACTGCCTGATCAATTCCGTTTCGTGAACTTTGCTCCAAACCGGGTGGTAAATCCTACAAAAGGCGATCCATTAACTGCTTCCACGTGCCCGGTAAATTTGTAAGCATATGATAGTTATATGAATATATATTTCGGCACATCTCTTGCTCAGGCTGAATACGTTATGTCGTGATATACATAACGACGTGATGAAGCTAAAACACACAGGATGCCATTCTTGATTCCAATCAATTGAATGTTAAGAATTAAGCATCCATTCGAAAAAATAATTAATTAAATTAAGGAGATGGTCAAAATGATCAAACCCACCAAAATGTATTCCGCTGTCATTCTGATGGCTTATAGCCTGATTACGCTACCTGCTTATGCCGAGGAAACATCATTTTTCTCAAACTGGTTAGCCAATGTCAGCAGCACCCAGGAAGAGCAACCGCACTGGATGACCCCCCTGGTGACAGTAACCCCGCGTCTGGAACAGGAGTACAGATTCGACTATAGCCATTCAGATGTGCCCAAACCTAAAGCAGGCACCACTCTTGACAGTTACGGCGGCGGCAAAGGGCTTGAATTTATTCCCAGTGAAAATACCGAGATCATAGTCGGCGTACCGGCCTATCAAGTAAAAGACGTTCCAAACAAGCCGAGTGTCTCGGGAGTGGCCGATGAAAACCTGCTGCTGAAATACCGGCTACTGTCGGCAAATGAGGAGCATGGCAATTACATCGTCACCGCGTTCCTCGGAACGAGCCTGCAAACCGGGGGCAATGCATTTACCACCAATCACACACTGCTCACGCCCACCATCGCTGGCGGTAAGGGGTGGGGCGATCGACAGTCCGGGTTCGATATTCAGAGCACATTGGGAATGGCTGTTCCGTCAGGCGGGGTGGGCACTCTAGGAAGGCCCCTTACCTGGAATACGGCGCTGCAGGGACATGTGGGCAAGTTCTGGCCGGAGATTGAAACCAGCTATACACACTGGTATGACGGGGCACTTGCCGGTAAAAGCCAAATGATGATCACCTATGGGGCGACTATCGGCCGATTCGAGATCAAGGATCGCATCAAGGCTATCGTTGGAGTTGGATATCAGATCGTACAGGGAACGCAGGTTGTCAACCTGAATCACGCCACGTTGGCCACAATGCGCATTACGTTCTAGCTTAGTGAAGCGCTGATTAATTCGTCATACCGGCAAGGCCGGTATCCAGTGCCTTTACACAGCAGTCAGAAATTCAGACTACATTTCTTGGGAAAACACTGCTCACCCTCTCCCCACCCCTCTCCCGCTGGCGGGAGAGGGGTGAGCGTAGCGAAGGGAGAGGGTTGTTAATAGTGTCGCCAATATTTCTGACTGCTATGTAACTGGGTTCCGGCCTGACCGCAGGTCAGCCTGTCCTGAGTTTATCGAAGGGCCGAAACGACGAAACCGAATAAATCATAACTTCCTTAGGTCTTCCGGAAGGCTGATTGACCCGGAAGATTGCCTTATGAATGAGTATCAACGGGAGGCTATCCGGGCTGCCTCCCACCCGCCTCCCAGTGCCCGGACAAGATTGACGCTTGCCTGCAACCTTCTCCGGCGCAGATCCAGCGCGTCGAGTTGAACCTGCTGTGCGATGGCCTGAGCTGTCACCACTTCCAGATAACTCGCGGCGCCTTCTCGGTAACGGTTCATGGCGATATCCAGTGTGTTCTGGGTATCGCCGACGGCTGCGTCGAGCGCCCGGGATTCCTCGGTCAGATTACTCAAGAGCGAAAGATTGTCTTCGACCTCCTGAAAAGCGTGCAGTACCGCGGAACGGTATTTAGCTCCCGATTCCCTGAATACGGCTTCTTCCTGGGCGACCACCGCCTCGCGCCGGCCGGCATCGAAAATAGTCATCAGGGCGTTCGGCCCGATCATCCAGAACAGATTGGGCGCGGTCAGCCACGCCGACTGGTATGTGCTTTCGTATCCCGCAGCAGCGCTGAGATTGACGGTCGGGAAAAAGGCCGATTTGGCCACCCCGATACGGGCATTGGCTTCAGCCAAATGACGCTCCGCAGCGGCAATGTCCGGCCTGCGCTGCAACAGCGCTGCCGGGACGCCCACGGGGATTGCAGGCAACGGGATGTCTACCACGACAGGCGCAATGGAAAATCCGGAAGCGGATTCGCCCACCAGCGTGGCGATCGCATGCTCGTACAGCGCCCTGCTTGCAGCGATATCCGCGATCTTCGCTTGCGCCGTTTCGAGTTGCACTTTGGCACGGGAGACATCCAGGGCTGAATCGATTCCGCCCTCGAAACGGTTTTGCGTCAACTCAAGGGCCTTGGTATAGGCGCCGACTTCATCCGCCAATAATCTGGCTTGCGCGTCGAGCATGCGCAAGGTCAGATAGTTGTTGACGAGTTCCGCCCTCAGGCTCAGGTGAATGGACTCCAGTTCCGCCGCCGCAGCCTGAGCGCCCGCCTCTCCGGCTTCAACCTGATTGCGCACGCGTCCCCACAGGTCGACTTCATAATCGGCCATCACGCCGAGCGCATTATCACCGTAGACATTCGGTTGGGCAGCGGAACGCAGCGCGCGATTTTGCGACTGTCTGTTGCGCGTCGAGTATGCGCCTGCCGACACGGTGGGAAAATAATCCGCACGCGCCTGGGCTGCATAGGCGGTCGCCTGGTCGAAATGAGCCACTGCCACCGCAAGATCGGCATTGGCCGCATCCAGCCGCACAACCAGATCGTCCAGGGCGGGCGTCTTGTAGGCCTTCCACCAATCGCCGCGCGGAAGATTGTCCGAGGGCTGTGAAGGCTGCCAGACCGCGGCATCGCCTTTGTACGCCGCCGGCGCCGGAACCACGGGTATCTTGTAAGCAGGCGCCTCGGAACAGCCTGCGAATACCGATACGAAAAGTATAGACAATGCCAGCCGGATTGCGCTCATGGCGCGGCCCCGGACTTCGGTTCGGCAGGCTCCGCATTCTTGATGCGCACGACATCACCCTGCACGATGGAATCAGACGGGCTATCGATCACCCGGTCGGCACTGTCGATTCCGCTGTTCACTTCCACCACGCGCCCCAGATCGCGCGCGATCGCGATGTGTTTGAGAACGACCCGGTCATCGGCGCCGACGGTTGCAACTTGCAGTCCCTCTTTGCGGAACAGCAAAGCGCTCACCGGCAATCGGAACACTTTCGAACTGGAAGGCAGGTCAAAGTGCACTTCCGCATAACTTCCCGAGAACAGCTTCCCCCCCTTGTTTTCCATCAACAGCTCGACCGTCGAGGTGCGCGAGGACTCGCGGATCGCGTTCGACGTGCTCAGGACGGTCGCCGCAAAGCCCTGCGCGGGAAGCTCCGGAAAATAGATTTGTACCTTCATTTTCGGCTTGATCAGGTAAATGAAGTACTGCGGCACCTCGGTGTATATCCGCAGTCGCCGGTTGTCGACGACCCGGAACAACGCCTGTCCGTTATTGCTTCCCGGGTTGATCAGTTTGCCGATATCGGTATTGCGTTCTGTGACGACACCGTCGAAAGGCGCCACGATGCGCTGGAACGACTGGTTTGCAAGCAGGCTTTCGAGGTTGGCTTTCGCCGCGTTCAATATGTCATGCTTGGACTTGGCATCTGCCGTCTTTTCATCCGACTCCTGACGGGAAACCGAATTCGTGACCACCAGGTTCTGCCAGCGCTTCGCCGTGATGTCGGCAATCTCCAGATTCGATTCGGCGCTCGCCACATCGGCCCGAGCCCGCAGTATCTGCTGGTCAAGTTCCGGTGTTTCCACTTCACCCAGCAATTGTCCCTTTTTTACATGCGCGCCAATGTCGGTATACCAATTCTTGAGGTAGCCGCTCACCCTGGCATAGATAGGCGCATCAAGGTCGGCGCGCACGTTTCCGGGCAAGATCAGTGTCTGCATAGCGGGGCCCAACTCGGGCAACACAACTTTAACCGTCACATGCTTCGCTTCAACCTCCCGTTCCAGATCATGTGCGTGACCGAGGCGAACCCAGATACCAACTGCCGCCACAATGATGGCAACTGCCGCCACTGTCACTCCGGCTAGTCGAAGGCGCGCGGAGGTGGGAACGTGATGGATATGCTCGGTCGTCATGCGTACTCCAGAATTAGGCGGCGTCGTTCGAAGTTTCTTTACTATCCCGATCTTGAACTCTATGCACCAGACTGAACACGACAGGCACAAAAAGCAATGTTGCAAATGTCGCGAAGGCGAGTCCTCCTATCACCGCCCGCCCAAGCGGTGCATTTTGTTCGCCACCTTCGCCGAGTCCCAATGCCATGGGCGCCATGCCGATCATCATGGCAAGCGCCGTCATCAAAACCGGGCGGAAACGGATAAAGCCCGCCTCCAGCGCGGCAGTGACCCCACTATCCCCCTCGCGCAGCCTTTCGCGCGCAAAGCTCACGACCAGTATGCTGTTGGCGGTGGCGACCCCCATGCACATGATCGATCCGATCAGCGTCGGCACCGATAAAGTGGTATCGGTCACAAACAACATCCAGACGATCCCCGCCAGAGCCGCCGGCAATGCCGTGATGATGACAAACGGATCCAGCCAGGACTGAAAATTAACCACAATCAGCAGATAGATCAACACGATCGCCCCCAGCAAGCCGAACAGCAATCCGCTGTAGGAATCGTTCATGGCCTTCACCTGGCCGCGCATGACGACGTAAGAGCCCTTGGGGACATCCTTGGCGGTATCCTTCAAAACCTGCTCCATGTCATAGGCCACATTGCCCAGGTCCCGCTCCTGCGTTGAACCGAAAATATCGATGGTCGGCTCGACATCGTAATGCGACACGACGGCTTCGCCCTGCCCCCTGGTGATGGTGGCCACTCCGGCGAGCAACTGCGATTGAGAATTCGAATCCTGACCGGACGTGACCGGAATATTCTGCAGGTCGCTGAGCGTATCGAGACGGGGCTGCGGCACTTGCACGACCACGGGATAGGATACCTTGTTGTCCGGATTGACCCAGAAGTTGGGGGCCGTCTGAAAGCTGCCGGATAACGAGACCAGCATGTTGATGGCCACGTCATGCTGGGTCAGTCCCAATTCCCGCGCCCGCGTGCGATTCACATCCACATACAGTTCGGGCTGGTTGAACGCCTGCTGGATGCGCAAGTCGGCCAGACCCGGAATTTTCTTCATCCGGCTCATAACGGCCGCCGCATATTCCTGATTCGCCTTGCGGTTGAAGCCAATCACCTGAACGTTGATCGGTGCGGGCATGCCGAAATTCAATATCTGGCTCACGATATCGGCAGGCAGGAATGCGAAGGACACTCCGGGAAAACCATCCTGCAAGTGCGTGCGCAACGCCTTGACGTATTGCGCCGTGGGCCGGTGCCCTTTATTCAGGGAGATCAGGATATCCGCATCGGCGGGGCCGATGGGCGATGAATTGCTGTAGGCCAGATTGATTCCGCTCACCGGCAGGCCGATGTTGTCCAGGATATTCCTGATTTCACCGGCTGGAACCTCGCTCCTGATCTGGCGTTCAATCTCGTCGCACAGACGCGCCGTTTCCTCGATTCTCGTCCCGGTTTGCGCCCGGATATGCAATTTGATCTCGCCGGCATCGACCGCAGGAAAAAAATTCCGGCCGAGCCAAGGCACAAGTGCGAACGAGACGAGTACAAACCCGAGGAAGCCGGCAACGAAAGGAACACGGCTGGAAAGCGCATCGGTCAAAATCTCTTTGTATTTTTCGCGAATGCGGCCGAATGCGTTTTCGAATGCCTGTTGAAACCGGATCAGCGGATTCTTCGATTGATGCGGCAAGTCCCGGCTTTCCAGTTGTTCACGATGACTTTCCTGAACACGGGGCCGCAGCAGGTATTTGGCCAGCGTCGGCACCAGCGTGCGCGACAAAATGAACGACGCAATCATCGAGAACATGACTGCTTCGGCCAGCGGAACGAAAAGATATTTCGCCACTCCCTCAAGAAAGAACATCGGGATGAATACGATGCAGATGCACAACAAGGACACAAAAGCGGGGCCCACGATCTGATGCGCGCCATCCATGATGGCGGCTTCCACATTCTTGCCTTGATCCAGATGCCAGTTCATGTTTTCGATCGTCACTGTGGCATCGTCGACCAGTATCCCCACGGCCAGCGCCAGCCCTCCCAGCGTCATGACGTTCAATGTCTGACCGAAAGCGGCCAGCGCGATGATCGCCGACAATATCGCCAGCGGAATGGATATCGTGATGATCAGGGTGGAACGCCAGCTGCCGAGAAACAGCAATATCATCAGGCCCGTAAGCGCGGCGGCGATCACGCCCTCGCGGATGACGCCGCTCACCGCCGACTTGACGAACACAGACTGGTCGCCGACCACCTTGAGGATAAGCCCTGGGGGGGCGCCTGCCTCGACACGCGGCAAAAGCGCCTTGACGTTGTCGATGATGTCCAGCGTCGAGGCGCTGCCGTTTTTCTGGATAGTGGTCAATACCGAGTGCCGGCCGTTTACCCGGACGATGTTCTGTTGCGGAGAGTATCCATCGCGCACATGCGCAACGTCGCGCAGCAAGATCGTCGCGCCGTTCAGCGACTTGATCGGCAGGTCGTTCAGGTCGTCGAGCACGTCCGGGCTTGCATTAAGCTTGACGTTGTACTCGAACTCTCCCATTTTTTCGGTGCCCGCCGGAAGGATCAGGTTCTGGCTCAGGATCGCGTTGGTCACATCCTGAGGCGTCAGGCCTTTGGAACGCATCGCCTGCATATCCAGATCCACCTGGACCTGCCGGTTCTTGCCGCCATAAGGCGACGGAATGGCGGCGCGCACTTGCGCCAGGATGGGACGAATGAAATTGTTGGCGAGATCGAACAGCTGGTTGTCGAGCAGCGTATCGCTGGAAAGCGCCAGTTGCAGAACGGGCACGCTCGACGCGTTGTAACTCAGGATCAGCGGCGGCGTAATGCCTGGGGGCAACCGCTTCAGCACGGTCTGCGACAGCGCGGTGACCTGACTGACGGCGGCATTGATGTTGACGTCGGGCTGAAAGAATATCTTGACGATAGCCACACCGGGTAGCGATTGCGACTCGATATGTTCGATATCGTTGACTGCGGTGGACAATTGGCGTTCGTAATAGGTGACGATGCGGTCCGACATATCCTCCGGCGGCAGGCCGTTATATGCCCAAACCGCGCTGACGACCGGCACCTTGATGTCCGGAAAAATATCCGTGCGCATGTTCACATAGACCAGCGGACCGAGAATCAAAATCAGCAGCGCCAGTACTATGAAAGTATAGGGGCGGCTTAATGCGATCCGGACTATCCATAACATGCGAAGCTACTCCCGGTCCAAGAATACGTCTCAGACAAATACGGCAAGATATTTCCTGCCGAATGATAGATCAGGATTTTCCGCTGAAGAAATGCTTTTTTACCAGGCTGCCCAGCATCGCCTCCAGAAGGGTGTCCGGCGCATGCACGATTTCCTGGTGGAGAGTATAGGCCCGATCGCGGAAAACCCGGAATAATTCCGGGTCGAAACGCTTGCCGCTGTCGGGTTCCATCATTTTTATGGCTTCCGCGAAACTGAAAGGATCTTTGTAAGGACGCCTCGACGTGAGCGCATCGAATACGTCGACGATCGTGAAGATTCGTGCGTTCAACGGAATATCGTTTCCCCGCAGCCCCTGCATGTAGCCACTCCCGTCGAATTTCTCGTGGTGAAACTCCACCACCTCGCGCGCGCCCGCCAGCCATTTCGACCTGCAGATGATGTCGACACCCAGCAGAACATGGGTGCGCATCACCGCAAATTCTTCCTCGGTCAGCCGGGCTGGCTTGAGCAGGATGTTGTCCCTGATGCCGATCTTGCCCACGTAGTGCAGAAACG
>JAJXUF010000101.1 GCA_021783175.1 Pseudomonadota bacterium | reverse complement strand
CCGGTACATCTTCAGCACACTCACCGAGGTCCGCGCCATGACCGAGGACTGGCGACAACGATACAACCATCGCCGACCGCATCACGCCTTGGGCGGCCTTCCGCCCGTGCGCTATGCCATCGCAAAATCACCCACAACCTCTACTTCCGGGTGACTCGAAAAAGCGAGGATGCTTCACGAGCACTGCGGTCGTCGCGGTGCTTGAGTAGAGACCCCCTAGAATCCCCGTAAGCAGCAAACCGCGTTCGGAAAGAAAATACGTCTGTGCCAGGTAACTCAGGTACGACAGACCGGAGACAACGACCATGGCGAGCCAGATCTGGTAGTACGTCACGTTGATGAACGGTGCGATTGGCTTTTCTGGAAGCAGTGGCAGGATTACGCCCGCCATGATGAGAAACTTGGCGAGCGTGACCGGTTCCTTGCCGCGAAACGCATCAGAGAAACGCCGGATTCCCGGTTTTTCGCCGAGCAGCAGAAGCAGGATCACAACGTACAGAATCAGGAACCAGTCAGGAAACCGCGACGCGATCGGGCCGACGAGATACGTGAGCAGCGCCAGCAGGGAGCTGAGGAGCGACATCTGGGGTTCCGCGACCCGACGGGCATAATAGATCCAGAGAAATCCTGCGAGCGCCAGGAAACCCGCTGCGTAAAGCCAGCCGTGTGGATCGAGTACATAAAGCAGGAAGCCCATAATTCCGATGAGCGTGAACGTGCGAGTAGTGCCGAATCCGAGGTCCCGCTGGTTTGCGCGGCGGTAGCTGTGGACTTCCAGCCCGATTACAAAGCTGAGGACGAGCGTGAGTCCGAATTGCGCCAGGAGAGGCGGAATAACGCCCTGCACTATCATATATATGCTCCCCTCCCCTTTAGCGATATGCGGCGAGCTGCCATGCAAGGTTCTCACCCATTCGAATTATCGTACATGTTTCAACCGCGCCACGCACGAAGTCTGTGTCCGCGCGGCGAACCAGTTCTCGCTGGAAGTCATCTTTTACTACCACTGTCGACCTTCTGCTCGACACTGGTAGAAAGCAGCCCGAGAATGCCGACGCAAACACCACATCTGCTGCCGGCACGGATGCCAAAGCGTGTCGCGGAATATTGCAACGATCCAATCGAAATGGTGTCTTATATAAAAACCGAGGAAAGACAAATGACCAACCAAGATATCCCAAGTGCAACCAAAGAGAGAATTTTAGTCGCAGTCTATCATGACGAAGCGAAGGCCCAGCGGGCTATAGAGCGACTAATCGACAGAGGCTTTCCGATGGACATGATGTCGGTACTGGGTCGGGTGCATGCCTCCGGCGACGATGTGCTCGGGATCTATCATTTGACCGCCGGAGAGCGCGTGCGCGCATGGGCCAAACAAGGCGCAATCTGGGGTGGGATCTGGGGTCTTCTCGCTGGTGCAGCCGGTATGTTCATTCTGCCTGGCATCGGAGCTGTCTTGGCGGCCGGTCCGATTGTAGAAACACTGGTGGGCGCAATTGGCGGCGCAGCGGTCGGGAGCGCGGCAATGACAGGGGCTGCCGCAGCAACTCGGTTGGCCACCGCGATGCATCGCATCGGTATTCCGGAACAACAGCTGGTCGGCCTGCACCGGGAGATCGAGAATGGTAAATACTTGGTGTTGTTGCGTACAGCTAGCGGCGAAACACAGGAGTGGAAGGCTATTCTCGCCTGGGATGCCGAAGGTGAGTTGATGGAATTGCCGTACACCGGCATCAAAGATCTGGTCTAGCCTATGTACCTGGGCGCCCCGCTTGGCATTTTCGTGGCGACACTTTCTTGCTGGGGATTAATTATTTTCAGCCATCACTGTGCCAGGAATCGTATTCAGATTTTCGGGTGTTTAGAACGTGAATTGGAATTCGTGCGCGGATTGATGTGATGGGTATAGTGGCACCTGCATCATGTTTTCACTAGCGGCATTCGGGTAGTTGTATCGGCGCCGGTGCGAATTTTCAGTCAGATTGAACTTTCTGGTCGGTATCCCTTGTCGGGCATAGTCCCTGTTGCAGTAGATCCGCAAACTCTTCCGCCGGCAGGGGTGCGCTGAAATAGAAGCCTTGGGCCGCGTCACAGCCTTCCCGGCGGAAAAACTCCATCTGAGCTCGAGTTTCGACGCCCTCTACCACGGTTTTCAATCCGAGTGTGTGTGCCATATTGACGATTGCGCGTGCCAGTGCAGCATCGTCCGCGTCGTTCGGAATGTCATGGGTAAACGACTGATCGATCTTGATTACGTCGACCGGAAAGCGTTTGAGATAGGACAGCGAGGAATATCCGGTGCCGAAATCATCTATGGTCAGAGTTACGCCCATTTGCGACAGAATTTTGAGCGACTCGAGTCTATCGATGTCCTGATGCAGCAAGACGCTCTCGGTGATTTCGAGTTCCAGTGCTGCCGGATCGAGACCGGAATCTTGCAATGCCAGTTTCACTGTCTGCGAGATTGGTGTACGACCAAACTGACGAGCGGAGAGGTTGACAGCCACGTGGAGCGGCCGCTGGAATTCCTGGCGCCAGCGTCGGCACTGGGCGCAAGCTTCGCGTAGCACCCATTCTCCAATAGGCACGATCAAACCAATATCTTCCGCGAGCGGAATGAATTGCGAAGGAGGAATCAGGCCTCGCAAGGGATGGCGCCAGCGGACCAATGCCTCCATTCCTATAATGACTTCATCTTGGCATCTGACGATCGGTTGGTAGTACAGCACGAGTTCCTTGCGATCGAAAACCTGACGGAGATCGTTTTCAATCGCCAGATTCTCGACCGCCTTGGTCATCATGTCGGCAGCGTAGAATTGATAGGTATTGCGCCCCTGTTCCT
The DNA here is from genome assembly GCA_021783175.1 of Pseudomonadota bacterium. The sequence goes on along the minus strand of JAJXUF010000101.1, from coordinate 8,817 downwards.
TGGCGCGGTACATGGCAATGTCGGCGTTTCGCAGTAATCCGGAGACGTCCTCCACATCGAATGGATAGAGGGTAATGCCCAGACTGGCCGTAATATAAAGATCACGCCCCATAACGTTAAAAGGAAGCGCAAAGGCGTCAAGAATTTTCTGGGCGACACGACCGGCATCGTCAACGTGCGCCATGTCGGCAAGGATCAGCGTAAACTCATCGCCAGACAAGCGCGCAATCGTATCGCCCTTGCGCACAGCACCGATGAGGCGTTGTGACACCGCCGTCAATAGCTGATCGCCAACATCATGTCCAAGCGTGTCATTGACGTTTTTGAAACGGTCGAGATCGAGGAAAGCAACGCCGACCAGCCGCTGGTGCCGATCGCTCTCGATCATGGCTTGCGATAGACGATCCGCAAACAGCACCCGATTGGGTAGACCGGTTAGGCTGTCATAATGCGCTAATCGACCAAGCTGATCCTCCGCCTGACGGCGCTTGCTGATATCCACCTGAACGCCGAGAAGGCGAATGGCGTGACCGCTTTCGTTGCGCCGAAGAGCGCCACGTGCCAGAAACCAGCGATACGAGCGGTCCTTGTGCTGCAGCCGGTACTCGATTTCAAGGTGGGTCGTACGCCCGGACAGATAGTCGCTGATCATCGAGCGCATGCGTGGAAGATCTTCCGGGTGCAGGCGGGTTTCCCATTCTTCGTAGCTATCCTGAATTTCGTAGTCCTGATAACCAATCTGCTTTTTGAGCACCGGCGAGAGATAAAGCGTGTTGCTGGATAGATTCCAATCCCAAAGACCCACCTCTGCACCTTCCGTGGCGAGAAGAAACTGTTCCTCGCTGGTTTGGAGTGCCGCCAGTGCTGTCTGCGTTCGTTCGCGCATGCTGTTGATTGCAGCGGCCAGCTCATCCAGTTCATCGGGAGTATGGCGCTTTCGCTTGTATCCCAGGATCAATGGCGCCGCGGGCGACTGACGCAGATCCATATTTCTCACATAGGTGGCCATGGTTTGCAGGTGGCGGTTCACAACTAGATAAAGCAAGACATAGGCAAAACCGGCGAGGAGAAAAATCTGCAGACTGTTGCTCAAAAGAATGCGAAGTGCATGAGTGATGAGATTGTGATAGACGTTATCCAGGCCAATAAATACCTTTAGCGTGCCGAGAGGAATGACTTTTCCTGCCAGTGTGTGCGTCAGCGGGTAGTGCCGCTCAATCGTGCTGGATGAATAACGCGTGCCCGCCTCCGCCCAGAGTTTATTTCCCTCGTACACTGCGGCGTACTCAAAATTTGGTGTACGCACCAACCCCTCGAGTTGCAGGCGCAGTGCATTCCTGCTGGTTGCCCAGAGTGATCGACTCAATGCAGCGATGTGCACGGTTGCGACCTCTGCAAGATCGGCGTCGATATTGCGCATGGCTTGGCGGTATTGTTGATACGTCTGGATTGCAGTCAGCAGAACGGTTGCGACGACACTGAAGTACACGATGGCTACGATCAGGCGGCGGGCGAGTGGCGAGATGAGCGGCAGACGTTGGTGCATAGGGCGACTCATTTTCTGCTGACCTCGTCGTAGCGCGTTAGCTTCTCCCGATAGACGCGGTCATAGAAGCCATCGCGTTTTAGGCCGCGCAAGGCCGCTGCAAGCTTTGGTACGAGAGCGATATCGCGCCTGTTCAGATACATATACATTGGGCGACGGGCAAGCACGGGCTTTAGCACGTGTATGTCAGGGATAGCCATTTTTTGTATCAGGGCCAAACCGGAGAGGCGCATGTACAACGCGACGTCAATACGATTGAGATCAAGCAAACGAAAAAGCTGTTCCGGATTGTTGACGGTGGTTAGATCTTTGGAACCAGCCATCGCACGTTCGTAAATCTTCCACCCTCTGATAAGCCCTACGGAATACTTGCGCAGAACCGCAAAGTTCGCCGGGATAGACGGGTTCCTGCTGAAAGCAACAAAATCCCAATCGATCAGCTTTTCCGGCACGCGCACCAGGTTGGGGTACTGCGCGTTGAGACCGGCAATCCGCGTCAGATCGCCGTCTAGGTACCCTTCATTCGCCAGAAGCAGGCCGCGTTCCGCCGGCAGCTTGATCAAACGCAAATGGACGCCAATCCGGCGAAATGCCTCGGTAGCGACAACGTCGAGAAAGCCGGTGTGATCCGCAGTAGTAAGTGGCGGCTCGGTGACGTTGCTCAACACCAGGGTCTTTGGCCCGGCGGCAAAACCGGCAGTTGAGCTGACTATCAGACTCAGCAATACCAGCACAATCCATGCAGGGATTTTCTTTCGCCAGCCTGCTAGTACCATCTGCTCCCTCTTGGGGGATGCCATGATCCAATCAATTCTGCCGGAATTGAAGTACGGATAGGAGTCAAGCGATTAGGGCCGCGCTCAACGACTGTTGGCCAAACGCACAACGCGGATTGATTTGGTCGCCAGGCAATATGTATTTACGCTAATAATGGTTGTCAGTCTCCTTTTACCACAGTTATGGGCTGCGCAGTATGTGACGATAGTCAGATTCTTTTTTCCTTTCAGCTGTCAACGGTATTTCCATTACATAATATATGGTATTTCCGTCTCTTCGAATAAAATTCTTGCACGGAACAAATACCGGTTTGCCAGAATTGCGTATTGGAACCACCTTACCATGCGCGAGATTGGCTGTCTCAATGGTGGACAGTCGTTAATTCTTCCGTGCTCCTGCTCTCTTTCCCGGAGCAACGAGCCATTCCTGGTGCCGTTGTCGGTTCGCAGGCCTGCTGCAAGGCTGCGAAATTCGCCACAGCGTCGATACGAATCTTGTCGACGGTGGCTTCGATGATTGTCATTTGTCGCCCTTTTGGGGCTGCGTCTCATACCAAGCGCGGACTGGCTTCTGCGATATCGCGAACCGACAGCTTCAAATGCGTACTTGATAGCCGAGCTCCACAACGCGGTCGCTCGGCAGGTGATAGTACGTCGTGGAATCACTTGCATTGCGCGTGAGAAATGCAAACAGGTAATCGCGCCAGCGCGCCATGCCACGCTTCTCGCCCAGAACTAGAGACTGATAACCTATATAATAGGTAGTGTCGTTAAGATCGATGTCAAGCCCCTGCTCCTTGCAACGCGCGAGCTCCGACGGAACGTTCGGCTGCTGCATGAAGCCGTAGTGCAAGATGACACGGTGAAATCCCTGCGCAAAGTTTTCAATCTCCAGGCGTTCGTCGGCTGGCACCTTCGGCAGGTCTTCGGTGACAACATTCAGCACGATAACCTGTTCATGTAGCACCTTGTTGTGACGCAAATGATGGCGCAATGAGGGAGGTGCTTCGCGTATCCAGGGGCTAATGAAAATCGCGGTCCCGGGCACTCTAACTGGCTTGTTATGGGTGATTTCGCCGATCAGGGTTTCGAGTGAATCGGCCTGTAATGCAAGCTCGCGCGCCAGTATGGCGGAGCCTTGCCGCCAGGTGGATAGCACGGTGAAGAATACAATACCGACAGCTATCGGGAACCAGCCACCGTGTTCGAGCTTGGTCAGGTTGGCGACCAGAAATGCGAGATCAACGCTGAGGAAGGTCAGCAGAAATAGCAAAGAACGAAATCTCCCCCAATTGCTGTACGTCAATGCCACATTGAATGCAAGCACGGTGGTTATCGCCATCGTGGAATTGACCGCTATGCCGTAGGCTGCTGCAAGCCCGCTGGAGGTTCGGAAACCAAGCACCAAACCGATAGCCGCCAGCATCAGAATCCAGTTGATTATCGGCACATATACCCGACCACGCGTTTCGTATGAAGTCTGCAGTACCCGCACCGGTGGGAACATGCGCAACTGCACGGCCTGGCTGGTGAGGGAGAAGGCTCCCGTGATCGCTGCCTGCGAAGCAATGATGGTCGCCGCTGCCGCAAGTGCCACCAGCGGATAGAGTCCCCACCCTGGTGCCAGGTCATAAAACGGATGATGCAGGCCCTGCGGGTTCGCCAGCAAGAATGCACCCTGGCCAAAGTAGTTGAGCAGGAGCGCGGGTAACACGAAGGCAAACCACATGACGCGTATTGGACGGCGGCCGAAATGACCGAGATCGGCATACAATGCCTCGCCGCCAGTTACGACAAGAAAGACCGAGCCGAGCGTGACGAAGCCGGTCCAGCCATTGTGCATCAGGAATTTTGCGCCATAGAGTGGATTGACTGCCAAGAATACGGATGGGTCGCGCCAGATCCCTCCGATGCCAAGTAACGCGAGCACAACGAACCACACAACAATGACCGGACCGAAGAGCGCTCCCACGCTGGCAGTACCGCGCCGCTGCAGCGCGAACAGAAACACCAGGATTACTATGGTCAGTGGTACGACGTAGTCGCTAAACGCCGGAGTTGCTACCTTCACTCCTTCGATTGCACTGAGTATGGAGATGGCCGGCGTGATCATGACGTCGCCATAAAGCAACGATCCGCTAAACAGTCCGAGCATGACCAAAAACCAGCGGCCGCGCTTGTCCAGGTTCTGCCACGGGCGCAACAGCGCAAGAAGCGCAAACTGCCCGCCTTCACCCCGGTTATTCGCGCGCAGGATGAAGGCCATGTATTTGAGCGAGATCATGACGACCAACGCCCAAAACATGAGCGACAGTATGCCGAGAACGTTGGCGCTGTTGATCGGGATTGCGCCTGGTCGGGCAAAGCATTCATGCAGTGCGTAAATCGGGCTGGTGCCGATGTCACCATAGACCACGCCGAGAACTGCAAGCCCTAGCGCGATCGACATTGGTTCGCGCCCGGCGCCGGCGGCGGCGCCGAAAGGCACGGCGCGAGCGGCAGGCTGCGGTGTGGTTGCTGGTGTGGCTGGCCTTTGACTCATGATGAGTGGCTGTTTCTCGAGCAAGTTTGGCCGATGCTACAGTCTATTCTCTACAAATCGGCCGCATTAGCCAATTGCCTTGTTGTCGGCCTATGTCGTGTCGATCTTCGAACGGATCACCCAAATGCGTTATTGACTCGGTGACGGCCGCGAGAAGTAAAGTCTCGGTCATTGTGATTGCTATTCGGCCAGGATGATTTCGGTGAATTGCAGATGGTGCATGAATTCGCGCAGAATCAGCAGCGCTGCCGCGAAAGCAGTTCCGGCAGGAACACGTTCGATAGAAGCCGGTCGTCCTAGTGTAACGGCCGCCAGACTTTCGAAAGCGCGCTCGATGAGGCGAATGGAAAGGATTCTTTGCCCGGGATCCGACAAGCCGGCGAATCTGGCGATTTGTTTTATGCTGGCAGCGTTTGTCATCAATTCTGAATGCGCATCGATAATCGCTCGGGCGCGAATCACCTCGTTCTCGGTCGCCGTGATCGCGTTTTCCATCTCCAATGGTGTTGGCGGGTCATGGTGGAACAGCTCCCTTGATGTTCTAACCGAGCCTAATGCCAGTACGATCGCTCGTGACGGCTGTCGGCCGTCGCCGGTCGCCACAATGACCTGATCGTCGTCGATGTGAAGCATCGTTACTGCCCGCTTTTCCGGCGGCTGCGTTCCCTTCATGCCCACCGTAGCTCTTGAATACAATGCGCGAACTTGCGGATCGAGCGTCAAACTGAAAGAGTCGTCGGAAGGAGTCACGGTTGCATAACCTTGTTAAAGCGCAGCCTTGTACATTCGCCGAAGCTAGATTGGTTCTTGGCAACAGCCGGCTTGGCGAAATGCTTGTATATGGCTGCTGGAAGAATTCCAGCCCGGAAATTGCTCTATCATTCTATAATCGTGAGCGGCATGGAAGACATGTGCATGGGTTGTGCCGGTGTCCTGAGAGATGTGCTGCTTCTTGACCGCGCCTTCGCATTGCAGAAAAGTCGGTTATCTGTCATCATATTTTACTAATCGTCGGTCGCGCGATCGAGACTGAAATTGGCTAGTCCGACGCCGCTTGGCGCACGGTTCTCGGTAACAGACCGCCCTCTGATTCGGGGAAAAACAAGGCCACAAGATGTTCGAGGTACACGGGATATCGCATCCAAACTCTTCCAGCGCAACCTGTCTGAGAAGTGGATGCCGACCCAGTTTGATTCTTCCCCAAAAAATTCTTATTTCTGGCAGACCTTCAGCAATGACCTTAGCTGTGCGGCGTTCCGAAATGAACGTTGTGGCCACCTGCCGTGCCGATGCTGCTTGGCGGCAGCGCGGCGCCGCTGAAAGAGAAGCGTGACCATGTCGGCGTGCGCGGTTGCAGAGACCTGGGTACGTTGGCCAGCAAGCACGGTGCGGCCAAACCAGTTTTCCTGTGCAGGTTGCGCAGAGCACGGAATTTGGTCGTTTCAGGTCCATGCCATCCCCTTTTGCGAGAGTCCTGGAGAGTTCTACACGTGTTAGCCGCAATGCATAAACGATTGTTGTCATTCTGGGAAAACCTGGATCCCATGGTGCCTATGGTAATTGTGGCGGCACTGGTGGGCTTTCTCGGATCAATGGCAGTCGAGGTCTTTCGTCAGGCGATGTATGCGGTTATGCGGTTGTATACAACCAGCCAGCACCTTGTAGCTGCTGCGACTGCGCTTCCATTATGGTTGCGGGTTGTGATTCCTACCACATGCGCTACGGTCGGCGGGCTGATCATGTGGGGGGGCCATCGTTGGATCAAACGCCCGCGCGGCCCGGAGTATATGGAAGCAGTGCGCGTCGGAGACGGTATTCTGCCGCTTGGACCGAATGCCACACGCACCTTGTCGTCACTCGCCAGTGTCAGTGGCGGCATTACGATCGGGCGCGAAGGAACGATGATTCAGTTCGCGGCGCTGATCTCATCACTGATGGGACGTCTGGGTAAGACCGATGCGTCGCACCGTCGGCTCATCGTGGCGTGCGGCGCGGCGGCCGGATTTGCTGGCGCCTACCACGCGCCCATCGCCGGGACGATGTTCGTTTCGGAAGTGATCCTGGGCGGGCTTGCGTTGCGCGAAATTACCGCGATTCTCGTTTCCGCTGTCGTTGGTGAATTGACCACCCAGGCGCTATTTGCTTCCGGCCCTCTGTATTTGTCACATCCTATTCCTCCCGTCGGCTTCTTCGATCTGCTGGATGCCACATTGCTGGGAGTCGTTGCCGGGCTTGTCGGTCCGGCATTCCTGTGGGCTCTGGATAAATCGCGCCGCTGGTATCAATCTGCCGTGACCTTCATACCGCTGCGCATGGGGCTGGCCGGCTTGGTCATAGGACTGCTATCACTGCTGCGACCGGAAGTATGGGGAAACGGTTACAGCGTCGTTCAGTCCTTCCTGGTCGATCATTGGCTATTGTCCACGCTTGCCGGGCTTTTTGTGCTTCGACTGATGGCGACGATCGCCGCCAGTGCCGCCGGCATTCCCGGTGGCGTATTGACTCCCACGCTTGCGCTCGGCGGAATACTGGGTCTAATAGTGCAGCATAGTCTGCTCATATCGCATGCGAGTCACTCGCAGGGACTCTGGGTGCTGGTTGGCATGGGCAGCCTGCTTGCGGCCACCACCCATGCTCCGGCGATGTCCGCGATCATGATGTTTGAGACTACGCGCAACTACAACGTCGTATTGGCGGCCATGCCGGCCTGTGTGGTCGCATCGGTGATTGGCAGTCTGCTGCGCCGGCGATCGGTCTATACCGAGGCGCTCGGCCTGGTCGAGCACTTCGAAAAGCCGTCACTACTCGATGCCATTACCGGCAGGCAGGCTCCTGCCCATATTGAAGCCGACTCAGAGATTCAGGAGCAAAATCTGTCCGCTAAGACTAGAGAGGAGCTCGCGCCCGCAAAGCTGGAAAGCGGCCCGGAAGTCGGTTCTTTGCCGCCCGACCGCTAGACCCGCGAGAATTCCGAGAGTACGCACCAGGCAGGTGTCGCCGAGGATATAGTCCGTCGGTGCATTTTTATTGGATGGGCGCCCTGCTTAAAATGAACTGGCGACTAACGTGTTGACAGTTGGTCGAACTCTCGGAAATGGTCGCCCGGTTAGAAAACAGAAGTTTTGCCCACGCGCAGGCCGTCAAAGCGCATATTTATGACGCAACGCATAACCAGCGTTCTGGCACGTCTCGTGAACCTTGGTGTGCTTCCCCAGGATTCACAGCAGGAACGCCTGAAAAAGGCGGTGCTTACAATCGTTTGCGGCATCATAGCCGTATTGGCGATTCTCTGGGGCTCGCTCTATTTCTTAATCGGCTACAGATTGTCCGGCGCAATTCCGCTCGCCTATTCAGTCGTATCTTTCATCAGCATCGCCTATTTCTTCGCGACCAAGCGCTTCGCCTTCTTTCGCTTCAGCCAGCTTCTGCTGATTCTTTTGCTACCGTTCCTCCTGCAGTGGAGCCTCGGCGGATTCGCGAATGGCAGCGCCGTAATGGTCTGGGCATTCTTCGCACCGCTGTCCGCGCTTTTTTTCGCAGACAGCCGCAGCGCCGCACGATGGCTCGCAGGATTCCTCTTCCTGCTGGTTGTCTCAGGATTCATCGACAGTACCCTTGCCAGCTCGACGCAGCCCATGCTGCCCACCCTCAACACGCTCTACTTCATCATGAATCTAGGTTGCGGCTTTGGCAGCATCTATATCGTGCTTCATTACGTTGTGCGGGAACGCGATCGCACTTATCGGGAGGCGCTCATTGCCAGGGACAAGCTCGAGGCAGCCAATCTGCAGCTTCAGCAAAACGAGGCCAAAATCCGAGATCTCATGCTCAGCGACCCGCTGACCGGTGTAGCCAACCGGCGACATCTGGACGAACGCCTGAGTCAGGAAATCATCCAAGTCAGGCGATACAAAGCCAGCGTGGCTGTCATCATGGCAGACCTGGATAATTTC
>JAJXUF010000100.1 GCA_021783175.1 Pseudomonadota bacterium | reverse complement strand
GAATTACCGCCAGGCCGATATGAATTCGATCATCGGGAGCTGGTCAACGGCGTACTCGTCCTGAGTCTGCGAAAACTTTGACATGGCCACACTCAAGAACATGGAAAATCACGACAACGACAGACCGATAACGGGCGGCCCGGAAAAGGAGGCTGCTGACAGCTCGCAACCGGAATCTCGGCCGATTCCGGAGGACGCACTGATTATCTTGCCGGTGCGAAACACCGTGCTTTTCCCGCGCATGATTCAGCCCATAAGTATCGGACGTGCACGCTCCATCGCCGCCGCACAGGAAGCCGCGCGCAGTGAACGGCCCATCGGTATTCTGCAGCAGCGAAATCCCACCGCCGAAGTACCAACCGAGGCTGATCTCTATCGAATCGGCACGATCGCTACCATTGTGCGCTACGTCACAGCGCCGGACGGCTCACACCATATTATCGCTCAAGGCCAGCAGAGATTTGGAATCCTTGAATTTCTGGACGGATATCCGTTCCTCGTCGCTAGAGTCGCACCGATGGAAGAAATCGAAACGATTACCAGCGACATCGAGGCGCGCACACATCGCCTGAAGGAACAGGCGACCGCCGCTATTGAATTTCTACCGCAGGCCCCGCCAGAACTGACAGCGGCCATCGAAAGCGCCTCGTCACCGGCGGCGCTGGCAGACCTCATTGCCGGGTTCCTCGAACTTAAGCCTACGGAAAAACAGGAAGTCCTCGAGACTTTGGACGTCCAGACGCGGCTCGACAAGGTGCTGACCTTTGTTGCCCACCGATTGGAAGTGTTGCGCCTGTCTGCCGAGATCGGGAAGCAGACACGGGAAACCGTGGACGCACGCCAGCGCGAGTATCTGCTCCGCGAACAGCTCAAGACGATCCAAAAGGAATTGGGCGAAACCGACGCCAAGGCCGTTGAGATCGAAGAGCTGGCCAAGGCAATTTCTGAAGCCAAAATGCCGCCTGAGGTCGAAGAACAGGCGCGACGCGAACTGACGCGTCTTGAGCGCATGCCGGAGGGTGCCGGCGAGCACTCCATGATTCGAACCTACCTCGACTGGCTCATCGAGCTTCCATGGTCGACCGTCAACGAGGAATTGATCGACATCGCAGAGGCACGTCGCATTCTGGATGAAGATCACTACGGTCTGGATAAGATAAAACGGCGCATTCTCGAGTATTTGGCAGTGCGCAAACTGAACCCGCAAGGCCGCAGCCCAATTCTGTGTTTTGTTGGGCCACCTGGAGTCGGCAAGACCTCACTTGGCCAGAGTATCGCACGCGCGCTCGGTTTGAAATTTGTACGCGTAAGTCTCGGCGGTGTGCACGATGAGGCAGAGATCCGTGGGCACCGGCGGACTTATCTCGGCGCACTGCCGGGAAACATCATTCAGGGCATGCGCAAGGCCGGAACACGCAACCCCGTCTTTATGCTGGACGAAATGGACAAACTCGGCGCCGGCTTCCAGGGTGACCCGTCGGCGGCATTGCTTGAGGTGCTAGATCCGGAGCAGAATTCTACATTCCGCGACAACTACCTGGCCGTTCCGTTCGATCTAAGCAAGGTGGTATTCGTCGGCACCGCAAACATGCTTGATACCATCCCCGGTCCGTTGCGTGACCGCATGGAGATCATAGAGCTGACTGGATATACGGAAGAGGAAAAGACGCAGATTGCCCGCCGCTATCTAGTCCGGCGGCAATTGGCGGCCAACGGCCTGCGGCCGGAGCAGTGCGACATTACGGACGATGCCCTGCGCGCCATCGTGCGCGACTTCACGCGCGAGGCCGGAGTACGCAACCTTGAGCGCGAAATCGGCCGCGTGTTCCGCCGCACCGCCATGCGAATTGCAGAGGGATCAGAATCCAGCGTGCATATCGACGTCGGTGACCTGCAGGACATTCTGGGAGCACCCAGGTTCGAAAGCGAGGTAGCAATGCGAACCAGCATACCGGGTGTCGCCACAGGCCTCGCCTGGACGCCGGTTGGCGGCGACATACTGTTCGTGGAAGCAAGCCGCGTACTGGGAAGTGGTCGCCTAATCCTTACCGGACAACTCGGTGATGTCATGAAGGAAAGCGCCCAGGCAGCGGTCAGTCTGGTGAAATCGCGCGCGCAGCAACTCAGGCTCGCGCCGGAAATGTTCGAAAAGAGTGACGTGCATATTCACGTCCCTGCCGGCGCCATCCCCAAGGATGGCCCTAGCGCCGGCGTGGCGATGTTCATTGCTTTGGTTTCGCTTTTTACTGGCAAAACCGTTCAGAGCGCAACGGCAATGACTGGGGAAATCAGCCTGCGCGGACTCGTACTTCCTGTCGGGGGCATCAAGGAAAAGGTAGTCGCCGCCGCCCGCGCCGGTATCACGACCGTGCTGCTGCCAGCACGCAATCGGCGCGACCTCGAGGAAATACCGGAGAGCGTGCGCCAGAAAGTGAAGATTATCTGGATAGAACACGTGAGCGATGCGGTAGCGGCCGCCGTCGGCACGGACGTATGGACGTCGAGCCAGGACGACACAACCCGCGCGACCGCGTGATCCCGGGCGGTTAAACCATCCCCGGGGAGCCGGAGAAATGGCTCGTACCAGCCGGACTGTCCGGTGCAGCGAGCGCTGCATGCGGGAGTGACCGATTGGTCGCCCGGTAGACTCGAGGTTTTCTAATCGAATACTCCCTTTGCCATTTCACGGCCAATTCCACGGTGTGGCATAGAACTAACCAGCGACGAAATGCCAGTAAAGCACCACATTGAGCATAGTCAATGGAATGCCCGCCCGCGCAAATTCAAGAAACGTCAAAGTAGCGCCGCGCTTCTCCGCGTTTTGGATGATGATGATATTGCTTGCAGCGCCAAGGATCAGCAGATTGCCGGCAATGGTACTGCCGACTGCTAACGCCAGCGAAGCCTGCGTCGAGGCCCCGGCATGCGAAAGCAGGGGCAAGTAAAGAGCGACGAGTGGCACGTTAGAAATGAGCTGACTTAAACCCAGACTTAATCCCATCACGGTGTGCGGCGCAACAAGGTCCACATGCCAGCGAACAAGCTGTAACTGGACATAGCCCGTCCGCCACACGGCGTCAGTAAGGACGAACATAGCGGCAAAAAACGCGAGTGTTCTCCAGTCAATGTCGCGTAACAGGGTCCATCGCCTCGGGCTGAACAAAAGCGGTGGCAGCGCGGCGGCAATGGCGATCCAGCTCAGAGGTAGCGTACTTCCTCGGCCTGCCGCAGCAAGCCCAGCTTTGACAGCAACAAGGGCAATTACAACGAGCAAAGAAAGACGCCCAAGTCGCGCCATTGCCGCATCGCTCACTTCTACGGGTTTATGCACCAGTACATGGGAGTGAAAGGCACGCCAAAAAAGCAGCCGCAATACGCCATACGCAAGCAGAAGGTTCAGCAAACTCGGTATGGCCAGTACGCTCATGAAAGACCAGAACGGAGACGCCATGCCACTGCGTATTGCTATCAGCAGGTTCTGCGGATTACCGATCGGGCTCGGTACACTGCCGATGGTGACAGCGAATGCCAAGGCCAGAAGCAGCAACTTGGCGTTGATACGGTGTTCGCGCGCGAGTCTCAGCATCAGAGGAGTACCAATGATCGCTACGGTATCGTTCATCAACAGCGCCGAGGCGAGCCCCGCACCAAACAGCACCGTGATCACCAGCGCATCTGCGGACGCCGTGCGACTGAATAATCGGTACGCCATGACATAGAGATAACCACTGGCTACCAGTGTCTCTCCGACTACAAACATTCCAAAAAGAAACAGCATGACATCCGGGTCGACAGCACGGAAGGCCTCGCCAACACCTATCTGTCCCGTCAACAGCACCGCGGCAGCGCCAGCAACCATAACCTGCCAAATAGCAAATCGCAGACGCCCTAGTCTGCGCATGGCGATCAGCAGGAAAACGATCAGAATTACAACAAGCGGAATATTCACGCACACCAACACAGTGCCCGTGGGGAGCAGAAATCTTTTCGGTCAGCGCTGTTTAGAGGACTCATCATGAAACAGGGATTTTCTCTCAATTGTAGCGGTTACTTCACCGTATCCCAAAACGAAAACCAAATTCTGCAACTCATCGGATGTGCGCGTTTCCGTGATAGAGTACCAGCCTTGCCGTTAGCGGGTAGAATGACGGCACAACCTTTTCAGCGATCAAGTTCTGGGAACAGAAATGCTTTTAATTTTTCTAATGATCTGGGTCGCGACTGCCTTCGGACTGTGGCTGACAACACACCTAATTTCCGGAGTGAAGGCGCGTTCGACACGCGCCCTTTGGCTTGCCGCACTGTTGCTTGGATTGATCAATGCCTTCATACGCCCGATCTTTTTCTGGCTCACGCTTCCATTGACAGTACTCACCTTCGGCGCGTTTGCCTTGGTTATTAATGCATTGATGATCAAGCTGGTTTCCTGGTTCGTGCCAGATTTTGAGGTGCGCGGATTCGGATCGGCGCTTCTGGCGGCACTGGTTCTGGCCCTGCTGGGCCTAGCCGCCCTGCTCTTGCTGACTTGGGCGCTAACTGGCATCGGCGGCGGTTTGACCTTGCCTGGCAACGGAATGCAAATCTGATGTCTAGTTGAGCCGTAGGATTCTGCCCCCGCATCGATTTCTTGTTAATTGGCAAAGGCTATTTTTCATCGGATTGCGGTTTTGCGCCCGATTTTCGGTTCGCCTTGACGCCAAAGAATTTGACGTACAGCAGAAGATTTGCGGCCATCACCAGTCCGTAAAGAAAAAACGGCAGCTCGAACAGAGAATTCTCTAGCATGTGCCCACTGATCCCGCTTGCCGCAGACGACGCAGCCAGACGTGCCACTTGATTGATTCCCAGAGCCCGCCCCATCTCATCCTCATCGACGCGCCTAGTCAGCTCAGACTGCTGTATGGGCAGCGCAGCCACTCTCAGTGACGGCGCGAGTATGTAGATGGCGACTGCAAGTGGAAGGAAATGAATAATCGGGAAAAGCACGAAAAGCACAAGCCCAACCCCCCTAGTAAGCAGGACGCTGTTTAGGAAACCAAAGTTTCTCTCCAGCGCCGGGGCCGCGAGAAGCGCAAAGGAACCGAGCAGGCCGCTGGCAAAGGCAAATTCCGCCATTTCCGATTTCGGGATATGGTAGAACAAAACGAAAAAGGGAATGAGAAAGGGAATGACTAAACCTTGTGCAAAACCGTTCAGCATTCCCGTCAACGTGAACTTGCCTATGATTTTTCCCGTCTTGAGGCGGGTAATTTTGCCTTTGACATTATCAACGCGGACTTTCCAAAGCAATGGTATCCCAAACGCGGAAATTATTGCGGCTGCGAGAAAGATATCGCGTACATTGAACACTTTCGTCAATAAAGCGCCGAATGCAGCTGTCACTCCGGCTCCGAAAGTGAAAAGCGCAAAATATCGGGTCCGTTCATGGCCTTTGACCAAGCCGGCCAGAACCGCGCTTTGGATCGGCTGCACCACACCACCGATCCCCCCACCAGCCAGAGAGCCAGTTGCCGAATAGCCGCCAAGCATCGCCGCAGGCACGATCAGCCACAGACCGTGTGACAGATAAACCATGAGCGCACTGATTGGCAGAAACAGACTGGCAGTGATGAGGGTACCGCGCTTTCCCCAGATATCGGCGCTAATTCCGACGAAGAAACTTACCACTGCGGTCGCCATCGTTGCGGCCACATAGATCAGGCCAATAACCAGCGCCCCATAATGAAATTCGGTAAGTACAAAGTATGGAAACGCCACATTTATCATGCCAGCCGCGACACTTCGCGTGATTCGCGCCGCAGCCAGAATTACAAGGTCGTTGTTGTAGATTGGACGATTCACAAGCCAATCCGCAGTACTGGTCTTATATATAACGCGGATTTCGTTCGGAAGAAGCGCTTAGGTTGAGGCTGGTAGTCACGCGATCCAGCTGAACATTCTGCACGACGTTGCGCACCATTAGCGCATCGTACCGGAAGCGCCGCAAGGATTTGCCTAGTTCTCACTCGGATAGCACACTGAGGTCCCGCCGAGACCGCAGTATCCGCCTGGCTCCTTCGCTAGATATTGCTGATGATACTCCTCGGCATAATAGAACTCGGGAGCATCGAGGATTTCCGTAGTTATGGCACCAAAGCCTGCTGCAGCAAGCGCGTGCTGATAGGCATCACGTGAAGCCACTGCCGCCGCCTCTTGCACTGCATCGTACACATATATCCCGGAGCGGTACTGTGTACCGACGTCATTTCCCTGGCGCATTCCCTGTGTTGGATTATGCGACTCCCAAAATAGCCTCAACAGCGATTCGTAGCTAACTGTATGCGGGTCGTAAACCACGCGCACGACTTCGTTGTGTCCGGTCATGCCGCTGCATACTTCCCGATAGGTCGGGTTTGGCGTATAGCCGCCGGCATAACCTACGGCCGTGGAATAAACACCCGCAACGAGCCAGTACTTGCGTTCCGCACCCCAGAAGCAACCGAGCCCGAACATCGCCAGTTCAAGACCTGCCGGATAGGGGGGTGACAGGGCGTTCCCATTGACGAAATGACGAGCCGCTACGGGCATGCGCTGGCTGCGGCCAGGTAATGCCTCATTTTGACTGGGTAATTCGGTTTTGCGATTTTGCATGAACATCGCCGCTACCTCCGGGTTCCGATTATACCCGGATTTCTGGCGGCGACGCGATCGACACCTCCGACTTCCATTGCCGAAGACCGAACCCTATTGACGGTACGTTGCATTCTATTCGGTTTCGATGGCGGCCAGGTGGGCATTCGCGCGTGCGCAAAGCGCATCAAAATAGTTCTCCATGGCCGCGTTCGTTCCGCGCGCCCTGTCGATAACCGCCTTGGCCCAGGCAACGTATATGCGTTTACGTTCCACCGACCAACCTGCCGGCGGATGCTCAATGATATCGCGAACGTTGCAAATCTTATCCGCCAGCTTTACCAGCCTCGCTCTGTCGGACTTGCGATGCGCATGATCGATTTGCAGTTGCTTGCGCTCGGCTGCCGAGAGAGTCTTGTCATCGGTGACTTCTTCGACGACAGTGCTGATTTCCTTACCAAAGAGGCCTTCGAGTTCTGCCGCGGTCGTTTCCGTGTCCTCGATTGTGTCGTGCAAAATTCCCGCGGCCAAAGTCACCGTGTCCTGCACCCCACCAATGGCTGAAAGGGTTTCAGCTACGGCAATCGGATGATTAATATAGGGTGATGCGTGCAGATCCTTGCGACGCTGATGACGATGCTTGTCGGCCGCAAAATGCAGAACCTGAAATATAAGCCGCAGTTCGTCTTGCGTCATGGTCACATTTCCACAATCCTCTGGGGTGCTTCAATGCCGCACCCAGACCAGGTAGAGCCAGATTCGACTATTCCCTGTGCTTCTTGTTTTCGGCAAGCATGTTGCAGAACATCGCGCCCTGCTCCAGAGCATCATCGAGCGCCACGTGAGTATGGGGTAACTCGTCAAACCAGCGCTTGGGAAGATAGGTGCGCGATGTCGTGCGGAACTCAGACTGGCGCATGCCCATCGCATAGGACCGAACGTCAATTCCATTTTCGCGGAAGGGTCGCGCGTTTGCGAATCGAACGAGGTACCAATATATCCACATGAAGTCCCATGTGGCGGGCCACCCTACGAACACTGCGCGCCCCGGTAGTTGCTCCAACCAGGTGCAGTATTCTGGCATGACCTCTTCGGCCGCGCGCAGATTTTTGCGACATGCTGCCCATGCCTCCGGAAAGCGGTTCCACCAGGTCTGCGTGTCGGGATGGATACCGGCCCCCGCCAGAGTCTGGAGATTCGCGCTGAAAGTGGATATCAGTGTCTTGTCGGCTAGGTAGGCAGCGGATGCAAAACTTAGCATCGAATAAGGGCCCGGTATCGGGCCGTCAGCCTCGATGTCGGTGCTGACATAAATCTCCGGAAGTTCATTTGCCACGGTTTTTTTCATCCCCTTCCGATTTCGTTGGTACGCCTTTCCTGGTCGCTTGGAGAGAAGGCATCAAAGCGTCGCCCCCGGTTCCTTAAGTGCGTATTTCGACAATTCATCTACCAAATAGTTGTAGGCCTCTTCGACGGAGTCGGTACTGAAGAAGATATCGAGATCCGCAGCATCAATATTGCCGTACTTGACCAACGCATCAAAGTTGATCACCTCGTTCCAGTACTTGCTTCCAAACAACACAATCGGAAGGCGCTTTCGAACCTTATGCGTCTGCAACAGCGTCAGCAGCTCGAACAACTCATCCAGCGTACCGAAGCCGCCAGGAAAAACGATTACCGCTTTCGCAAGGTAGGCAAACCAAAACTTGCGCATGAAAAAGTAGTGAAAATGAAACGACAATTCGCGAGTCACGTAGCGATTATCAAATTCTTCAACAGGGATTGATATCGTCAGGCCCACATTCATGCCCTTGGCTTCTGAGGCTCCCCGGTTCGCCGCTTCCATAATGCCAGGGCCACCCCCAGTGCAAACCACAAAGCGACGTTCCTCGTCACTCAACTGCTTGGACCATTCCGTCAGGCGGTGGGCAAGCTCACGTGCGGCTTCGTAGTATTGCGACATATCAAGACGCAATTTAGCTCGCGCCAGATCGCCGTCACCGCTCTCGGCAGCTTTCAGCTCATCCTCGGCCTGCTCGCGCGAAATCATGCGCGCCGATCCCATAAACACGATCGTGTCATCTACCCGGTAGTGCGAAAACCGACTTTCCGGTTCCAAGTACTCAGCGAGTATACGCAGCGCTCGCGCGTCGCGACTGTCGAGAAAGCTTTCGTTGCGATAAGCTTTGACCGAGTAGCGCCTTCTTTCCGTCATGTGTCGTTCCTGTGTCCGGGATACGGTCCGTGCCGCAAGGCACAATGGTGGCAACTAACACTCGGTTCGTGATTGTTGCCGCATGTTCTTGGTCGAGCTAGCTAGCCGGCGGCTTCCAACTTCCGCTTCCAAATTGCGGCCTATGGCGCAGTCACGTCGCCCTTTACCCGCGCAGGGCAGTATCTAGTCTTCCAGCCAATTGACTAGATAATAAAGCCGAAATCCTTCGGACGAACGTGCCGGACCAACTACTTTGGCTGCGTAGCGTTGACTGGTTGAGTCAGCCCCTGCACGCGCCTCGGCTTCAGACGCAACAACTCGCACACATTCTTCCGCAAAGCGTCCGCGCTGCCGACGTGGTGCATACACTACTGCGAATCGTTCTTCAACGATATCGGTGTCAGGATCGATAGAAATACCGCGCATAAGATAGAATTATCACTCTTGCGTGAACGCATAACAAGCGATACAAGGTTCCTGGCTTCAACGCGTTGACAGGGCTTGGTGTCCGGCAATGCGGAAAATCAGCCTGAGAATTCAATCTAAAGGGTCAATTGATCGGCTATGAGCTGGCGTAGCGCTGGATCGGGATGTAACGATCTGTGGTCAACTATTGAAACATGCTCGCAGCACGCCTTGGATTCCGGATCCCTGCAGCCTATACGCACGCGCGAGGAAATCATTAATCATTGTGGTGTGAACTTCATTGCGCGCGTGGTCTCGAGCCTGGCACAGAAGGATAACGATCGGAAGCGGCGGACGAGCGGCGCAGTCACCGGCCAGACTGCGGATCCTTTCCTTCCGCACGAACCAGATCTATTTGTCGCGGATATATCGGACAGCCATTTTTGCCTGCTCAACAAATTTAGTGTGATTGAACACCACGTCCTCATCGTGACGCGCCGCTTCGAACAGCAAGAAACGCTGTTGAACTTGCGGGATTTTGAGGCACTTTGGGCCTGCATGATTCAATTTGATAGTCTGGGATTCTACAACGGTGGTGCGGCCGCTGGCGCCAGCCAACCGCATAAGCACCTGCAGCTGGTGCCATTACCCCTGTCTTGGAGCCTACCGGCCGTGCCAATCGGTGCATTATTGGCCGCTGATCCTGGCGCGACAGTAGTCGCCGGCTTGCCGTTCCTGCATGCCGTCGCCTGGCTTGAGCTGTCCATCAATACAGACCCCTTGGAAGCTGCCCGGATCTGTCATGGACATTATATGACGATGCTGGACCGCGTTGGCATTCAAGGCATCGCGAGCGCGGACGGATTGATCCAATCACTGCCTTACAATCTTTTGGTTACGCGTAACTGGATGCTTCTGATTCCCAGAATACGCGAGCATTTCGAAACAATATCGATCAATGCCCTGGGATATGCCGGTTCCTTTTTTTTGCGCGACGCGCGCGAACTGCAGAGGGTTTCCCATGCTGGACCAATGAACATCTTGCAAGCCGTTGCTATCAGCCGGACATAATCGGCCAGGTTCCGTCGTCCGCCAAACAGCCGCTCGAAGCTCAGTGAATCAGCGTTGCCCTTGTTTGCTTCAACTAATGCAATCGGTTATCCGAAAGGCCGGTAATACTCACTTAATGACAGTGCGTCGGCTACGGCACGGCAAGTGATACGCCCATTGTACGTATTAAGACCCCGCCCCAAGGCTGGATCAGCCTGAACCGCTGCCATGGCCCGTTCTGCCAGCTTCTGTACATAAGGCAGCGTCACACGCGTAAGTGCCATTGTGGAACTGCGCGGATAGGCTCCGGGCATGTTGGTAACAGCATAATGAATTACCCCGTGGCGGACGAACACAGGATCGGAATGTGTGGTGGGTCGCGAAGTCTCAACACATCCACCCTGGTCGATGCTGACATCGACAATCACGGAGCCGGCCTGCATCCTCTCAACCATCGCCTCGGTAACGACATGCTGTGCGCGTGCCCCGTGGACAAGTACGGCGCCCACCACCAAATCCGCATCTTCCAAGTGGCGCGCAATGCGTGACGCATCCGAAATAAAGAATTCCAGATTCGGCGATATATGGCGTTTGAGAGCTGTACCCTGCTCGACGCCCAATCCGCAAACATAGGTGGCCGCACCCATGCCAACCGCGGCGCGTGCCGCGTGCTGACCGACAATTCCGTCTCCAATAATTACGACCTTGCCGTGACGCTGCCCGAGCAGTTCCCCCAGTAGCACGCCCTTTCCGCCATTGAAGCGTGCCAAATAGTAGTTACCCATGGTAACTGCCATACTGCCGGCGACTGCACTCATCGGCGCAAGCAATGGCAGACGGCCGCTGGCATCTTCTACTGTCTCATAGGCAACGGCGGTGGTTTTCGAAACTAATAGGCGTTCGGTGAGGGCCTTCGGAGCCCCGGCGAGATGCAGATATGTAAAGAGTATCTGCCCGCGCAAGAAATTGTATTCGGACTCCTGCGGCTCTTTGACTTTGATGACAAGATCACAATTCCATGCCTTGGCTGCATCAGTAAGCTTGGCACCTGCCTCCTGATATTGCTGGTCTTCGAAACTAGACCCCAAACCGGCAGAGTGTTGGACGTACACTTCATGTCCTGCATCTACTAGTGCCTTCACATCCGTCGGTGTCAGACCGACCCGAAATTCCTGATCTTTGATTTCCTTCGGCAACCCAATTTTCATCTTCCTGACTCAGGCGTTGTATGGTCGCCGGCTGTTCACCGCTGGCCAACTGCGTTTGACTTATGGGATTGTGCAAAGTCGAGCATGCGCTGGGTAGCACGCAAAGCTTTGATGCGCACGGCTTCATCAATGTGAACTTCGTTTTCGCCGGTTCGGAGTACGTGTTCAACTCCGCGCAGGTCGTTCATGGCCATCCAGGGGCAATGAGCACAACTTATACA
>JAJXUF010000099.1 GCA_021783175.1 Pseudomonadota bacterium | reverse complement strand
CGCGGTCGATGAATCGCTGCCAGCCGCAGCGCGTCGTGCTGCGCTTCCCGGGATTTGCCTCGAAAAGCGTTCAGGTCGCCGGCGACTTCAATGACTGGGTTCCGGACCAGGGCGTGGAAACAAAAATAATCGGCGACACTGTCGAGAAGGTGTTGATAGCTCCGCCGGGTCTGTACCAATACCGGCTCGTCGTCGATGGCCGCTGGCAGGATGATCCCGTCAATCCGGCGCGCATCCCGAATCACGTTGGCGGACACAACTCGCTTCTGCGCGTGCAAGAGTCGCCAGAGGTTGTAGGATTGTGACGCAATGGCGCCGCCAAGACGGAGCTCTCGGGACTCGCGAGCGCCTGGCCGACATAAGCCGCTATTTTCTTAGCGACCCTGAAGCGTCTGACGCCAAGACTTCCGTCCAACCACCGGAAACATGGCTACTCCCCATTCTGGTAGGTCCAGAACTGACCCAGGCTTTGGTCTATGCGCTGGCGCGCGCCTTGCACACGCGCAGCATCACGGCAATCGTGCTGCACATCGAGCCGCGGCTGCGCAGCACCGACCCGCGCAGCACATCACTATGCAGCGAGCCTGATACGCCGCAGGCACTGCGCATGCGACTGCAAGATGGCCTTGGCAGCACTAAACCCCAACCGCATGTGTGCCTCATACCCGTGTCAGAATCGCGTGATATGCACCTGCGTGACTATGAACGGGCGCTCATCGTGCTCGGCGCAACTCCTGCCGCGCTGAAACAGTCCTATCTCAGCATCAAGCAGCTCGCCTTAGCCGGGATTGAAACACGAATTGGCACGATAGTCGTCGGCGCAAAGGACAATAGCGACGGGCGCAAACTATTCGACCGCCTTGCCGCAGCGGCAATGCGTTTTCTCGGCCGCACGCTGGACTACGTCGGAACGGTCATGGCGCCTGCTCCCGAATCTGGATCGCGAGACTCTGCTGGCGCTACACCGGGCCCCTTGAATGAGATCGTTGAGTCTCTGCTTCGCGACGGATTTCTCGGCAAGCTTCCCGGACACCCGGCCCGGGGCTGCGGCAGCCTGAAGGAATCCTGACGTGAACCCGCTTATCCGGCCGGAATCGGCACCGTCAAAACAGATCCTGCGCAAACTGGTCGCGGCCAGTCTGCAGAATTTTCTCGGCCCATGTTCCTTGCTGGATCCGGAACTTCCTTTTACCGGCGGTCCAATGCTTGTACTGGAAGCGCATGGTGATCTCGTGCTGCTGAGTTTCGATCCCGAAGACGGCGGGCATGCCTTGCTTGCCGGACTTGCGTCCTGGAACGACCTGATTGCCAACCGGTTGTGGCTCACACGGCAATACCCAGAGGTCGCACCTTTTCTGCAAGACCAAGTCCCGCGACTGGCTGTTCTCATGCCAACGCTGTTGCCTGGCGCGGATTTGCTTGTTCGCGGCTCCAACGAAGTGATGATTTTCACTTTCCGGGTATTGGCGGTAAACGGGGAGACAGCCCTGCTTATCGAGGCAGCCGCAGATAGCTCCGTTAACGCGCCGTCACGCGGTCAACTGGTCCGGCAGGACAAGGCGCCTGCTGCCCCCGGCCTCACCGAGGAAGAGGAAGATTTTCTCGACCAGATTCGCTGATCCAGCACTACAGCCCGCACGGTTGTTCACCTCCACCCGCGGCATGACAAGCGAGCGTGCCCGAGATCCCGCGATACAGACGGTTCCTGGTCGCAAAATGTAAATGGCGATCAGCAATCCGTACGATCCGAAAGATCACTCGATTTCCCGCTGACGTAGTGCACCGCCAAGACCCATCGCCCATGCGGCTTGATGACCCATCATGCGGATGAACCACCTCAAGAAGCCGTGTTGGCTGTCCGAGGAGCGGGGCCCACTTCATTACTTCCCTGTACCCCCGATTATCGGCACGCTGCGGTACTGATTTCAAATCGCCCGTCGATCGAGTCATTGACTCCTGTTGGATGCATCTGATTCAATAAGTAATCCGCAGCGTCCGGCGCTTGTTCACTGAGGGTCGACATGATTACTTCCTATCCGTTCCCGATCAGAACACTTCGTTTCGAAGGCCTGCCATGTGTACTGTTTCCAATTCAAATCTCCGTTGGATCAATGACGCAACGATGTCGCAAGTCTCTTGCTTAGCGTATGCGATTCCAGGGAGACGCACCTGCCGTTTACTTGCAACCGGCTTTCAAAAAATAACAAGAAACTATGACCATAACGTCTTTCCCTATATACAGCCCGGATGACTGCGACGCGCAGTTTTGGGATTGACATGTCGCACCGGCACCATCCGTTAATCTATATTCGCGCTGACGGAGCGAATCGTTCCCCGTATTTCAGAGAGGCGCCAGTTGCTTCCGGCGGCAAGAATGGTACCTATCTTTTAGAGCATCGCGTTATTGAGGCGGGCAGTCTGCCTTCCCACACCTTTGAAGAACATATGCTCATGCTGCCGCTCGGTGCGCGTGCCGTTCGGTTCCGGAGCGTCCTTAACGGTTCCGCAATTAATGGCTTGATCGAACCCGGCCGCTTTCGCTTTCTTGCCTGCGGGGACACGCTTTCAACCGCCTGGAATGGCCCGATCGACACGTTGTTTCTGGCGCTCACTCCTGTCCTGTTTGGAAATATGGTCTGTGAAACCATCGATGCCAGCGGGTTGGACCTGTTATCGAACATCTCGCCGCATGAGGATCGGGTCCTCGCCCATCTTCTCCAATTGATCCAGGGCTGCGCTGAAGGCAAAAATATTGCCGGACGGCTGTTTGAGCACGCCATTCTTACCGCAATTGCTGCCCACATCCTCGTTCGCTACGGATCCGGCCGCCGACGCTTGCCGCCGGGACCGAGCCTGCCGCGGTGGAAGTTTCTTAGGCTGCGGGATTTTATCCAGGAACATCTCGGACAGGATTTTGGCCTATCAGATCTTGCTGCTGTGGTTAATCTCAGCCCATGGCATCTCGGACGTGCTTTTCGTGCGACGACGGGAAGAAGCCTCTGGCAGTACGTTCTGGAGTGCCGAGTGAAAGAGGCGCAGCGTCTCATGACCGCGCAACCTGCTCTGTTGCTTTCGGCGGTCGCGGATATTTGCGGGTTCCGTTCCTACTCGCAGTTTGTCGCAGTTTTCCGGATACATTGCGGACAACTGCCAAGCGAGTTCCGTCGCACCCTCAAGCAGCGCTAGCGCATCTTTAGCGCAAAAGCCAGCAGCAGGCGGGCCGCACGCACGGCGTTGGGTAGGAGCCAATCAGCAACCGGATTCCAGTGGTCGGCGTATAGGCGATTCCAAACGAGTTCGATCGGCCGGTTCACGGTACCCGACAATCCTCTCTGGAAATCGACAATCGCGTCGCCGTCGTCGTTGGCATCAGGGAGAAAACCACGGCACGCCCGTATCCGTCTTCGTGCGGGCGAGATCGGCTGGGCTGCGATCACTGAGACCTTGCATCAGGAGCGGCCTCGCTGTCTCCGAACCGGGTTTGTCCGCGCGGCGCCGAGCTACACCGCGCTCGAGCGCCGGACGCATGGGCATTTTCCGGGCTCAAACCCAGCGCGTGGAACAGTCGCCCCGACAGGATCGACATAGTAATCGACATCCAGGCGATCACGGATCCGACCTGAATCGGGACTCATCTCAGGATGGTTAAAGGAATGAAAGGTACTGGCATCAGCGGTACTACGCCGGCAACCGGCGCAGTGTAATTGGCAACAAAGCTTACGCCAGGCAACGGCAGTTTCTCAACAGTCTGTCCGCACCGCACAAAGGCTTCAAAGGCGCTCACACAGATCACAGCAATGTCTTTGATGACACTGTCGCCGACGGCATAGGGTTGTGCCGGCAGGCCGTCAACGCAGACTAAGGGCGAGACTGCGGTTGCCAAGCACAACACCGGTCAGGAACAAGGCGTGACGTTTACCGAAGGCACGTTTCGCTTAGCGGCAAAACTCCAGAACAAGTGAACGGTACGCCGTTTAGTGCTTTCGCGTCGTTAAACCGGGTCGCCTGGCTGACCCACTGTCGTGGATTGAATCACACACCAGTGGCGGCGAGATCCGTGTTTCGCCATCGACAAGGAAAATTAGTTCAGATTATAGTGTAAATACCGAGTGTGCCCGTTAGTCAGAACCTCCAGCTGCACTTGCTGGGCATGACCAATCTGTCGAATAAAACCGGGCATATTGGATATGGCATTTACCGACTGCCCGTCGACATTGATATCACGCACCACGTCGCCTGCATGAAGCCCAAGGTCGGCGAACAAGCCAATAGGATTCAGGTCTACTATTCGGATACTGCCATCAGAGCCGGCGGCAATTTTCCCCTGCGTAAGAAAATCATTCGATTTCAAGAAGTCAGCTACGTAGTGGCGATCAAGCATGTACCAATCGGTTCCCTCCTGATGAACGGCCCGTCTCATAGCTGACGGCACGATCGGTGCAGGTATGAGTTGCACGACACGCGCGTTGGTTCTGTGCAAAACCAAATTTGCTACAGCCGCACCGCGCCGAACGACTGCACCAAAGGCGCTTACCTGACATAAAACGATGCCATTCGCAATACTATCACCGACCTCATAGGGCTGTGCCGGAAGGCCGTCTATGCTGATGAGGGCTAAACTCGTGTTACCAAGCACAACGCCGGTCAAACGCAATGCGTGGCTTCCGATCCCAGCTGATTCCGGAATCGCTGGAGCCTCGATTCTTTTAGCCGTCAATCGTCTGCGAGACACGTCATCTATCGAACGCGGCAACGCAGCGTCTTCATTCTCATGGCGAGCGAAGGTCGTCAAAAATGATACTGGAACGGATGAATTCCACGCATAGCCTGCTGCGCACATCACGATGCCCCCGATGGTACCGATTATCAGCGGCAACCGCATACCGGCTATAGAATCAGACTGCCAGGAAAACAGATGCATGGCGAGTTCCTAAATCATGCGGCCCATCGGTCGATCAGAAAACGTGCGGCCTTCGGATATTAATAGACAACCGCTTTCATCGTGCCGGAACCCGTAGCGAACCTCTGCGCAGGGATTCTGGAGTGTGGCCATTGAAATGTGCAGTGGCAGTTGATCTATCATGTGGGCGAATGCCCGTATCGACCTGTAGCATCGAAAAACTTTCGGAAGGATCCGGCAGTTTTCGAGCCATGGGAATTGGTGGCACCCATAAATGTTGTCTCTATATCAACCAGTAAAAAAGCATTAGCCCGAAATCTTCGGATTGCAGTGTGCGCTGCCCAAAAATTTAACCTGCAATTGGTCATAATTCAGGTGGACCGATCAGTTGCTGCAGGATCCGGATGCGGGTGCATTAGTTATTGAGTACTGCGGGTTCGTAGTGCAACTACCGCCTGTGCCTGCAAAATATTGGCTTAACCAATTAGAGCATGCAGTTGGCGAACAAAACGGCCCGGCGGAACCGGTGTTATGTCCCATAACGGTTATGCATGATGAACTGCCGTTGCAATTGTAATTGGCGTATTCCCATCCGGAATTGCTGCTTGTTCCCCCGCCCACCCCGCAACCTGTAATCTGAAGTGCCAGAAACGGAACTACGATGAATTTGTAATATTTGCGCGTAATCACGACTACCCCCCATTTTTTTTGATTGGGCCAACCCGGCCAGAGTTGACTCCCCTAAAGACAAATATCTGCAATAAAGTGTGCAAACTTCATACCAATTTCGCCACTCACAATCCAGTCAGTCACTTCGTCCTAGCAAGTCCTGACGTGAAGCGCGACAGAAGTGGTTGCTGACGTCGAGCTCGTACCTCCACCATCCTCCACCGCACGCAGATAATGCGAAAGATAATGCAATGACGGTCGTCGCGATTCCGGCGCTCCGAATTATGGGATTGTTATTCATCTTTCTGTTCACCCAGACTTTGTTGTGCAGGTTTCTATCCACACAATGACGTCGCACGTTCGGCACCAACTCCATCCAGGCCAGGCACCTTGAGCTCGACTCCGGATCGCGTCTAATTCAAATTAGCGGGCGCGAAAATGTCGGCCTAGAATGAATTTGCAGGGGATACTCCTGCCGTCCATCAATACACGCTCTTGCTCTCGGTACGACGTCTGTGTTTCATTTTTTTCAATCAACTTTTAAGGAAATGTGCTCTACCAACGGCGGCACGCCGGCCGGCCGGCCGCTGATTTAACCGTAAATGCCGGCAGCGGCCTATGCGTAAGTCTAGGTGACACCCCCTCCGCATGTTTCGGTTTCTTGCGGTGACTTTCAGTTTTTGGGCATTCGATTCCCGTCCGCTGTCAGTGGCGGTCCACATACCTCACGCCTGAACTTTCACGCCGCCTCGCGTTGTTTGGGTAATCCAGCATCGGCTGTGTCCGTTAATTTGTGCAAATTCCTGCCCGGCGTGCAGTTGTCGTCAAGCCACGCTTCGTGGGTCTCGACACACACGCAGCCGCACGCCATCGGCAGGCATGTCACACGCCGCCCAGACCTGATTGGGATGCTCGATTGTGAGATGCGTGAGCAGGCAGGGAAAGCGCCCATTGGGCCTTGGCGGGGTTGCGTATGGGTTTCTTCTGCCATAGCGCATGAAGTCCCATGAAACGCATGAGGTGCTGGATTCGCTGGCGGTTGTCGATCTGCCCGAGCTTCTTCAGTTCGTCCTTAACCCGCCGCGAACCCAGGAGCGGCTACTGGAGGTGCAGTTCGTCGAGAAGCCGCATGACGATGAAGTTGGCATCATCGACCTCGTGCCCACGTTCGTAATAAACACTCGAGCACGCGACTGCGAGCAGTGCGCGCTGGCGCGTCAGCGAAGACGCCATGAACGACCTGCGCTGGCCTTGAGCGCTTCTCCCGGTTTGCAGTTTCCACCCTAAATCCGCGCAATTTCACCAAGCCCCGGGGCAGAGGACCGAGCAGGCCGCCAACCCCTGGCTGGCGGTCAAACGGCCACGGCCGACTTCGAAGAGCGGCGCTGGATGTGGCTCGTCTGCCAGGCCAGGAGGAGTGGCGTTCTCACGCACCTTGCGCAAAAGCATTAAGGACCGCCACGATTTCCTGCGGATAGCGCTGGGAAAGCTTGATTGTCAGGACCGCAAAATCGCGGCGCGCGGATTGCAACCGCAGCATGCCATCTTCGGTAAGTCGGACGTGAAAGGAGCGTCGGTCTGAGGGATGTTCGTCGGTGACCAGGGTTCCCGCGCGTATTAGATCATTGATCATTACGCTTGCGGTTGCGCGGGTGACATGCAACGCGGTACCAACCTCGGTTACGGTGGCCTGACCACATCGCGCCACCAGGTCAAGCAGGCGGAATTGCGGAATCCGCAGGCCAGAATACATCAAGGCGACATTGGCGTTGCGCTCCAGCATCTGCATCGCCTGGATCAGACCTAACAAATCCAGCTGTTCCATTCCTCACCGATATTGTTGTTTGTTAGCAAAACTAACAAAAATTTCTGATTGGCAGCGCTCTTTGTGCACGCGTTTAATTACTTACTGATGCACGGGTGACTATAAGTGATGCACTTGCGTGGATCAATCGTTAAGAAAAGTAAAACCCAATTGCACATTGAGGAGGCAACATGTCAACAGTCGCCGAACGGCTTATCCTTCCCGCTACCGATATTGCAACACGTGTGAGCACATTGGAAAACGAGTTTTCCGATATACGCGAACGAGTTCCGGAAAATAAAGTCTCGATCATTTTACTTTCAGGTGATTTCGACAAGGCCATGGCAGCGTTCATGATGGCGACCGGTGCGGTTGGAATGGGTATGGAGGTCACGATGTTCTTTACCTTTTGGGGCTGCAGTGCCATCAAAAAGGGCCGCAAGCTTCGCGGAAAGAAATTTACCCACAAGCTTATCAATCTCATGTTACCGGCCAGTAGCAAACAGCTCGCGCCGTCAAAAATGGCGTTCGGCGGAATCGGTCGCCGCTTCTTCAACTACGTCATGAAGGGCCAAATGGCACCACTGGACGAACTCATTCAGATTGCGGTCGAGGCAGGCGTGCGCTTTCAGGTATGCGCGCCGTCGCTTGCGATGATGGGCTTTGATGCGGATGAATGGGCGGTTCCGGTTGATGTCTGTGGTGTGGCCGCCATGTACGAAACTGCGCTCAGGGCGCGCACGGCATATTTCATTTCGTGACACTTCTGCGTGCCGAGCCTGTGAGCGGGCGCAATGTCCGGTCACAGGCTCGGGCGGGTTTCTCGGCGGCAGGTATATTCCGTGTATATTTTGTTCACGTGTCGACCTCCGGTCACGTGCGCTCGCGAGTCACCGGTATACGAGTCGAAGCTTTTGTCGTTTGTGGGGCCCAAGGTTGTGCGTGGGCCCGCCAGAAGACCCGCACTGCCCAGTCCCGTCAGGATGCGGGCGCGACGGTACTGCGTGATGAGCCAGGTCAACTGCTGGCGCGAATAGCTGCTCACCTTCACGAAGACCTTGATGACCGCCGCACAATCGCGCCGCCAAAAGGAGGGGTATTGGATGCGAACCAGCAGCTCCTTCATCCAACGATAGTGGGCGGCGGGGATGGATAGGACCGAGAAGCCACGCTCTGGGTCCAGGAGAGAAAGTCGGCCCGCCGGTCATTATGATTAAGATTGTCGAGGTTCATGATGGTTATCATCTCCTCGTCATGCGCAGAACCGTATCCCGCTTCCGACTCATTCCATATTGAAAAAGGCTGTGGCATGACATTCGCAAGATGTTGTGCTAGCTTATTTGAATGCTAGTTGTAATGCGCAAACATCAAAGCCGCATCGCCCGAGTTCTCGCGGCGGGATTCGCTGCACTCTGGTTCACGACGTTGGCGGCGCCATGCGTGATGGCGGCACCGGCAGAACCGCAGCCCCCGAAAATGCGCGATTGCATGCAAAGCGGTCAGATGCACACCATGAACATGCGGGCGAGCGCTGCCTGCTGTCAGGCCATGGCGCCGGACTGCCAGCTGCCAAGCCCGAATCCGCCGCTCCCACCTCTCAGCCTGGACGCGGCGGCACCCACTCCAGTATTGTTGCACACGCTGCAACCAGCTGGCGCCCTGTTCACATCTGTC
Source organism: Pseudomonadota bacterium (assembly GCA_021783175.1). The sequence continues at coordinate 2,678 of JAJXUF010000099.1, read as the reverse complement.
GCGCCCCGGATCTATCAACGGGACGTCTGGCGTACACCCGCTCCACCTCTCAACCTGCAACACGGTGTCTTCCTAATTTAAGTCCTCCTCTTTGCGTCGCGCTGTACTGATCGTGAACGTGAAGGAGGAAGGCTTATGCCTGTATTGCGTCCGTTATCCCTATACGGGATCTTATTTATATCGCAGTTCTGTTTTGCGTCCGCCGCGCGCGCCGCGGACACCCCATCCGGCTCCGAGCTTACCCTGACCGAAGCCGAGCAGCTGGCGCTTGCACATGCCCCGGCACTTGAGCGCGCCCGTGCCGATGTCGTCGCGGCCGCCGAGCACCAGGCCTACGCCGGTCGACTGCCCGATCCACAGTTCACGCTGAGCGCCATCAATGTCCCGACCAACAGCTTCAGCTTGAGTCAGGACAGCATGACCATGGTGGGCTTCGGCATGCGACAGGTGTTTCCGCCAGGCCACACGCTGCGTCTGCGCACGGAACGCGCGCAGGACGAGCTCGAAGGTGAACGGTTACGCATGGACATTGCGCGCCGCACACTGCTGAAACAGGTACGTTCAATCTGGCTTGATCTTTACTTCGCCGAAACCTCGCAACACCTGCTAGCAGCACAAGGCGAAGTCGAACAGCGCGATATCGCGGCGGCCGAAGGACGCTACCGCGCGGTGCAGGAGTCAGAGCGGACGCTTCTTGAAGCGCGCGCCGACCTCGCGCGTCTCGAAGAGCGCGAGGCAACACGACGCGCCCAGGCGGCGCAACTGCGCGCGCAGCTCGCTCGCTGGATCGGTCCGGCTTCGGCCGACGCCCTGCCGGCTTCCTTGCCGCGCCTTCCGGTACCCGCCAAGCAATTCGATCCGTCACAACATCCTGAATGGCGCGCAGTCGAGACGACCGTCACGGCCGCCCAAGCCGACGTGAACATCGCGCGCCAGGAGTACAAGCCCGGAGTCATGGTCGATGTCATGTATGGTGTGCGCCAGAATTTTCCGGACATGGTGACGGCGCAGGTGTCGATCGACCTGCCGATCTTTACCCGAAACCGCCAGGACCGCCGGCTCGCGCGGCAGGTGGCGCGGGAAAGCGCCGCCCAAGACGATGCCGACGACAAACGCCGCGAATTGCAGGCGACCTACGAGGCTGTGCGCGCGCAGTACGATGCCGACGACACACGCGTGCACATTGCGGCCGATCAGCTGCTACCAAACCTGAGACGCCAGGCGGAGCTCACCGCGAGTGGTTTCCGGCGCGACCAAGCCGAACTCCGCAAGTCGCGCATGCGGGAGCTCGACGCCGAACTCGATTTGCTGCGCCTGCGCGTAGATCGTGCCAAAACACAGGCAGCGCTCCTGTATTTGACCGGAGAGAAGCCATGACGAACCGAAAATTCCCTACCCTAGTTGCTTTGCTCCTCGTGACCGCTCTCATCGGTGGCGCAGCCTGGTATTGGCACAACAGGCGCACTGCGGTAACAAAATCGTCCATGGCGGAAACGACCCAAAGTAAAGAATGCCCGGGCAGCCACGTCCTCTATTGGACTGATCCCATGATCCCGGGTTTCAAAAGCGACAAACCGGGCAAGTCACCCATGAACATGGACATGGTGCCCGTGTGCGCCAGCAAAACCGCTCCTTCGAGCGCCGCGGCGGGCGGCACGCCGGTCGTGAACATCGGCCCGGAAGTAATGCAAAACCTCGGTGTGCGCACCTATACGATCACTTCCGCTGCCTTGCCGCGGCGGGTAACAGCCCAAGGCTACGTGATTCGCGACCGGCGCGGGCTCGCAGTACTCGTTGATATCTTCGACGCCGATCTCACCTGGGTGCACACGGGACTCGCGGCGCGCGTGCACGTCGATGCTCTCCCGGGGCGTGAATGGCGCGGCACGGTGGAATACGTCGCTCCCGACATCGATGTCGGTACGCGCTCGATTACAGCGCGCGTCGAACTGAACGCCAATGTGCCGGCTCTGCGACCCAATCTTTTCGCCCGGGTCGTAATCGACGGGCCGGCGGATGGCGGCGTCTTCGTGCCGCGCGAGGCGCTCATTCGTACCGGCGAACGCACGGTCGTAATCCGTGCGCTCGGTGCCGGGCAGTTCGAGCCGACACCGGTGGTTCCTGGTCACGAATCAGGCGACGACATCAAGATCCGTCGTGGTCTACGGCCCGGCGATACGGTGGTGGTATCCGGGCAGTTTTTGATTGACTCCGAGGCAAGCGTGCGCGCGAGCCTCGAGCGCATGACCGCCCCGCCGGCTCCCGCGGTTCACCGCACAGGGACCAACCCATGATCGCGCGCATCATTCGCTGGTCAATCCACAATCGCATCCTGGTATTGATTGCAACCGTCATGCTGGTGGCCGGTGGCATTTATGCGGCCATGCACACGCCGCTCGACGCCATTCCGGATCTTTCCGATGTGCAGGTGATCGTCAAGACGAGTTTCCCAGGCCAGGCACCGCAAGTGGTCGAGGATCAGGTCACCTACCCGCTTGCCACTGCCATGCTCTCGGTGCCGGACGCTGTCGCGGTGCGCGGCTACTCCATGTTCGGAGACTCGTTCGTGTATATCGTGTTCAAGGATGGCACCGATCTCTACTGGGCACGCTCGCGCGTGCTCGAGTATCTCTCGCAAGTCATGCCGCGGCTACCGCGTGGCGCTCGGGCCGAGCTCG
>JAJXUF010000019.1 GCA_021783175.1 Pseudomonadota bacterium | reverse complement strand
GCCGAGCAGCGCGACGAATTCGCGGCCGAGTGTTACCTCCTGCGGGTACTGCAGGTACACGGTGCAAATCGGATGCATCTTGATGCGTTTAAGGCGGGCGCATATCCCGGAAAATGCTTCATGGCGATGCAGCAGGGCATGGCTGGCCGACACCCCGGTTGCGACAACGACGTGATCGGCCGGGAGAGTGTCGTGCTCAAGCCGAACGGCGCGAACTTTGTTTTGGTCGATATCAATGGCAAGCGCGCGGCACGCAAGTCGCACGCTGCCGCCGTGCCGTTCGACAAATTCCCGCGCAGGTTCGGGAAAGCAATGACCAAGGTCGGTAATCGGAATGAGAATGTCGGAAGCGGAACGCGAGCCGAAAAATGTCTCGCGCAGAACGCGCGCAAAAAGCCGGCCAGATGCCTGCTCAATTGGGGTGTTGAGCGCTGCCAGGCAGAGTGGCTGCCACAGGGCTCGCACGAGCGCTGAACTCTGACCATGCCGGTCAAGATACTGCGCGACTGTGCAGTCAGAGCCGGGATCGAAGTCGTCCCGCCAAAGAGCAAATGCCATGCGCAGGGCAGTGGCGCGCGTCCATGGTCGAAGGCCGTGCATGCCAGCGAGCGCCCCCAAGAGATTCAGCGGTGCGGGGAGACGCGGTGCTCTAAGCTGCCGGGAGCTCGTCCCGTCCAGAAACCGCAGATCCAGAGGCAAGCGGCGAAGTACTTGCGATTCGGCAACTCCAATCGTTCGCAGCAGGCGCAAGAACGAACGATAGGCGCCGAGCAGTACATGCTGACCGTTGTCCAGCGGCGCGGCGCCAAAACGCAGTGCCCGGGCGCGTCCTCCCAATTGGCGTGAAGCCTCGACTACGGTTACCGGGATATTGTGAGCGGCCAGCTCCACTGCCGCGGCGAGTCCAGCCCATCCCCCACCAATCACAACCGTTGTCATGCTGCGCCTTTGGCGAGGCGCAACTCCCGGCGCTGGGTCTTCCACGCGATCCAAAACTTGCGCAAGGGAGTAAGGGAAACCCGCGCACGCAATACCGGATAATTGGCTGCGCCAATCTCGTCCAGCGTTGCGCGATAAATGGCAGCCATGATGAGACTAGGTATCTGATCCGCGCGATCATCGACGACGAGATTCTGCATCGCTTCCTCGTAGAAGCGTCCGGCGCGCTGTGCCTCGAACTCCATTAGCGCATGAAAATTCGCACCTCCCTGGCCGGTCAGTATTTCCATCGGTTCCACGCCAAAATGCAACAGATCCTCAAGCGGCAGATAGATACGATTGCGGCGCGCATCTTCCCCGACATCCCGGATGATATTGGTGAGCTGGAACGCCAGCCCCAGATTGCGTGCGAAAGCAGCGGTTCGTTCATTGCGATATCCGAAAATTGCCGCACTCAGCAGTCCTACGACAGAGGCCACGCGATGACAGTAGACTTTGAGTTCGGCAAAGCTCGCGTAGCGAGTCTGTTCGATGTCCATCTGCATGCCGTCGATGATCTCGAGAAATTGCGCGCGCGGCAGCCCGTAGTGCTCGATCGCCGGATTCAGTGCGCGGCTTACAGGATGGTTGGGCTGCCCGCGAAAGGTCCTATCGATCTCCTCTCGCCACCAGGCCAGCTTTGTGTGGGCCACTTGTGCGTCGCTGCATTCATCGACGATATCGTCGATCTCGCGACAAAATGCATAAAGCGCAGTAATGGCCCGGCGCTTGGCGCGCGAGAGAAACAGGAAACTGTAGTAAAAGCTCGAGCCGGCAGAGCCGACTTTGTGTGTGCAGTATTCGTCCGGGGTCATGTGGAATTGGGCTATGACTGGCAATTAGTTAGACGACCGAAGCGGCCAGTGGCAGAATCCGCAGCCAATCAAGAGGGCCGAGCCTTGCCCCGCCGACCAAGCCCTTGCGGTTTTGGCGGTCAAGCTTGGTCAGTACGCAAAAACCACCGGCCAGCACGAAGCGCAATTCGACACCAACGCGCCCGCCGAGAGTTTTGGCAAGCGGCGCCCCGCGGCGCAGCAGGGTGCGTGCATGCCGGATTTCAGCGGCAATCATTGCGCGCCAGCATCCGTCCGTGTGGCGCGCGGCGATATTTTGCACGCTGACACCGAAGCGCTGCATTGCATCGAATGGAATATAGATTCGGCCGTGCGCGTAGTCGGTCTTGATGTCCTGCAGGAAATTTATGAGTTGCAGCGCGGTGCATATGCAATCGGAGAGCGCGCGATTGTCGGGCGAGTCGGCCCGATACAGCTGCAGCAGAATATGCCCTATGGGATTGGCTGAACGGCTGCAGTAGTCGAGAACTTCAGCGGAATCGGCGTACTGCATTTTGGTGACATCCTGCTGAAAGGCCGAAAGCAAATCATAAAACGGCGCGAGTGACAGATTGTGTTCGCGCACTACTTCAGCCAAAGCAGTGAACAGCCTGTCCTGCGGTTGTGCCTCGGCACGCAGCGCATCGAGCTGTGTGCGGTAGTTTTGGATCAGCGCCAGACGCTGCACCGGAGGAATGTTGCCTTCATCGGCGAAATCGTCGGCCGTCCGGGCGAAGGCGTAAATGACGGAAACTGCGCGGCGCAGGCGTCGTGGCAGCAGCAACGATGCGACGGGAAAGTTTTCGTAGTGGTCACGCGCGAGCGTGCGGCACGCGGTTTCCACGGTTTGGTCAGGGGACATGTGGCGAATTGATGTGGGGAGAGGTTATTATTGTGCAAACGCTGCTATGGGAGCAACTATGAAGAAGGTCGTGATTGGCTTGATTATCGGTGTCATCGTCGCATTCCCGCTGGGATACAATTTTGGCAGAGGTGTCCCGTTGCTGACCAACCCCTTTGCCAGGCGCTCGGATCTGTCCGGTCAGGTGGAGCAAAAGGCTGCGCAAGTGGTGGAATCGACCAAAGCGGCGATTCACAAGGCTACGGCGCCGGAACGCAAGGAACTGAACAAGAAGTAAGGCGGCGGCGGCCGCCACGCGCCAGTTGTGTGGCGGCTAAGGGCCGGGCCGCTGCTTGCGGCCGGCACGTCCGCTTTCAGTTGATCCGATGACGGAGCGCGGCGGTCAGGCGGTTCGTGGGATGCGGCTGTTTCGCACCGCCTTGTGGATCAAGCAAAGCTGCTTTTGCCGGCATCATTGACACAGATGCGGTTGCGCCCGCCGTTCTTCGCCAGGTAAAGACGTCGGTCAGCGACTGCGAGAAACTCGTCGAAAGTGTCGATATTCTCCATGCCGAAGGTCGCAAGACCCACGCAGGCGGTCACCGGGACGCGCATTCCAGCGGTGACAATTTCCGCCTTTTCGATGCCGGCACGAATGCGCTCGGCCAGGACGGCCGCGCCAAGCCTGTTTGTTTCTGGCAGAAGCACCGCAAACTCTTCACCGCCTATACGTGCGACAACGTCGCCGTTGCGCACCATCTCTCGCAGCAGAGCCGCGAATCGCACGAGCACTTCGTCTCCAGCCGGGTGTCCGTGCTGATCATTGATGCGCTTGAAATGGTCGATATCGAGCAGAAGCACCGACAGGTCTTTTGCATGGCGCTTGGCGTTAGCGACATATTCCAGCCCGTCTTCGTAGAAGCGGCGCCGGTTGGCAAGCTGCGTCAGCGGGTCGGTGCTTGCCTGCTCGGCCAGCGCGCGACGATTTTCTTCCAGTTCGCGAATCGTCCGTGCCAGCTTGTAGTGGACGTTGACGCGGGCCTGCAGTTCGGTCGTGTCGATAGGTTTTGTCAGGAAGTCGTTGGCACCGTTCTTAAACGCCAAGGTCTTGTCGCTGTTTCCGTTCGCGGTGGTCATGACTATCACCGGGATAGCCGCAATACGGGCATCAGCGCTCTTGCGAATTTTGACCAGCAGCTCGTGACCGGACATGCGCGGCATGTTGATATCGGTAATGACAACGTCGATTTGATCGTTGCTGGCAAGGAGCTCCCACGCCTCTTCTCCGTCCTTGGACTCGATCAGGCGGTAATCCTTCGCAAGATTTATGACCAGCATTGCTTTGACTGTCGGGGAATCTTCGACCAGCAGGATGCTCGGCCGGGAGTCAGAGTCGGACCGGTCAGGTGAAGGAGAGGAGGTGTTGCGAAGCTGTCGATCGCGCCGCGCCACCGGGAGTTGATTCATACCCTTAAATATAGCACCGTCAGCGGTGGTCCTGAACCGTCCGCCAGTGCCGGGCGTCGGCCGGGGGGGTCAGCTCCGACCGTCGGGTTCGGGGCGAGACACGTCGCGCACGCCTTTTTCAATCTGTGTTAGCGGTTCGACCGATTTTTTCTGGCTGACGCCCATTTCCACGAACTTTCTGGCACCGGGCAACACCTTGCTTTCGAACGATCCGACCGCCTTATTGTAGTGGCTGATGCTGTTGTCCAGGCTTGTCCCGAGGCGTTCCAGGTGTTCAGTGAAAGTTGCCAGGCGTGCATACAGCTCCTCGCCGATGTCGCGGATGCTGGCGGCATTGGCTGCGAGCGCCTCCTGGCGCCAACCGTAGGCTACTGCACGCAGCAAGGCAACGAAACTCGTCGGTGTGGCCAATATCACCTTCTGCCGCAGCGCGTCTTCGAGAAGAGTGCGATCTATATCGAGGGCAGCGCTGAGGAATTGGTCGCCGGGGATGAACAGGACTACAAAATCCGGCGCATTCTTGAACTGGCTCCAGTATGCTTTGCGTGACAGTTCCGTCACCCGTTCGCGGACCTTGCGTGCGTGATGCTCTAGGTGGCGCTGTCGACCGGCATCGTCAGTCGCCTCCATGGCGTTTAGGTAGGCATCGAGCGGCGTCTTGACGTCGACAACGATTTCGCGGCCGTCGGGCATGCGCACCACCATATCAGGGCGCAGTGTGCCTTCTTCCGTGTTAACCGATTCCTGCTGCGTGAAATCGCAGTGCTCTACCATGCCCGCAAGTTCCGTCAGGCGCTTCAGCGTCAACTCTCCCCATTGCCCGCGCACTTCGGGGCGGCGCAGCGATTTCACAAGGTTCTGGGTCTCGGTCCTGAGCTGATCCTGAGTCTGCGTCATCGTTTCCAAATGTTTCGTGAGCGCGCCGTAGGCTTCCTTGCGCGCATGCTCCATAGACTGAATCTGCTGCTCGGTTTTGAGAAGCGCCTCGCGGATCGGTGAGACCAGGTTTTCCACCGCCTTTTCCTTTTGCGTGAGGTCGGCCGCGGCGCGGATTTGAAACTGCTTCAGCGTTTCCTGCGCGAGTTGCAAAAATGCCTGGTTGTTGCGTTGCAGCGCGTCACTCGACAGGGCGTTGAATGTGGTCTCAAGTCCCCGCAAGTTGTCCGCAGTCTGTCGGCGCTCCAGTTCAAGCGTGGTTGAAAGCTCAACGATGCGTTTCTGGCTGCGGGCATTAGCCAGCAGCCAGCCGATCGCTCCGCAGGCAATGGCGATGAGAGCCGCAATGGCGAGGGATCCTAGATCAGTGGCCGGCATCGATCCATTCCAGAATTGCCGCTGGCGACGCCACCAGGGCGTCGGCGCCCCAGTCATCCGGGACGTCTTGAGCGCCAATGTAGCCGAACATGGCCACGAGCGTGCGCATCCCTGCCAGGCGGCCTGCCTCAATGTCGCGTGCCGCGTCGCCGACATAAAGGCACGCCGACGGTGTGCTGCCCGCAAGCGCGCAGGCATGCAGCAAAGGCTCGGGGTGGGGTTTTGCGTTGGCAGTGCTGTCGCCGCTCACGACGCATGCGGCGTCGGCGGCAAGCCCAAGTGCACTTACCAGCGGTTGGGTGAGAAATCCCGGCTTGTTGGTTACGATTCCCCAGTTCAAGCCACGTACCTGGAGCGTAGTCAGCAATTCGCTTACTCCGGGGAAGAGCCGCGTTTCGCGGCACAGGTTCTGCGCGTAAAGATCAAGAAAACGCTGGCGCAAATTGCCGTATGTGGCGTCCTGCGGCTGCACGCCGAAACCGAGGCGCAGCAGGGCGCGCGCGCCGTGCGAGGCCTCGGGTCGGATAGAAGCGTAGGGCACAGGCGGTCGGCCGGATTCGCGCAGCAACGCATTGAGGGCAAAACCGAGATCCGGCGCGGTATCCGCCAGTGTGCCGTCGAGGTCGAACAGCACAGTGCGGATTTCACTCATCCGTGCGCTGGCACCATGCGAGATAATTGACATCGATGCCAGGTCCAAGCGTGTAATGCGATGTAATAGGGTTGTAGTGCATGCCTGTGTACTCGCGCATGCCAAGACCGGCATGGCGGCACATGCGTTCAAGTTCGGAAGGCTTGATGAATTTCATGAAGTCATGCGTGCCGCGTGGCAGCAGATGCAGCAGGTATTCAGCGCCAACGATGGCGAAAAGCCAGGACTTGGGATTGCGGTTGATCGTGGAAAAGAAAAGCTGGCCGCCGGGTTTGACCAGCCGCGCACAGGCATTCACGGTAGATGCCGGATCGGGAACATGTTCCAGCATTTCAAGGCAGGTAATCACGTCGAAAGATTCCGGTCTCTGGTTGGCCAGATCCTCGGCGGCAATCTTCTGGTAGTCGACCGACTGACCGGACTCCTTGAGATGCATGCGCGCGACCGCCAGTGGGGCATCACCCAGGTCTATGCCCATGACATGCGCGCCTAATGCTGCCATGCCTTCCGCAAGCAAGCCGCCGCCGCAGCCGACGTCGAGCACGGTCTTGCCGCGCAAAGCCGCGCGCCGGTCAATGAATTCCAGGCGCAGCGGGTTGATGTCGTGCAGTGGTTTGAATTCGCTGGTCGGATCCCACCAACGTTGCGCGAGTTTCTCGAATTTCGCGATTTCACTTTCGTCGACATTCATGCTGGAGGCCGTCATGCGGATGCCGCAGGATGAATCGCAGCGTAGTGCCGGTTGCGGTGCAAATATTGCAGCTTGCCGTCATCGCGTCCCGCACGCAAGGGATCATTGATTCGCTTGTCGCTCATGACTTGATTCTATCACTCCAGCGTTGCGCGCATTGCAGAATTTCGTTTTCATTCAGGGTTGTCAGCCGACCGGCCTGCAATAGTCTGCGACCCGCCACCCAAACATCCGTTACCTGGTCGCGGCCGGCGGTGTAAACGATCTGCGACACCGGGTCATAGACGGGCTGACTCGCTAAACGAGCAAGATCAACGGCAGCCAGATCCGCATACTTGCCGCGCGCGATCGAGCCGATGAGGCTTTCCATCCCGAGAGCGCGCGCCCCATTCAGTGTGGCCATGCGCAGCGCCTGGTGGGCGGGCAGCGCTGTCGCCTGTCCGCTCACCGCTTTCGCCAGCAATGCGGCAGTTCGCATCTCATCCAGCATGTCGAGATCGTTGTTGCTGGCAGCGCCGTCTGTTCCCAGAGCCACATTGATGCCGGCACGCAAGAGATCAAACACTGGGCAAAATCCGCTGGCAAGCTTGAGATTTGACTGCGGGCAATGGATCACGTTCGCGCCGTTTTGCGCCAGCAGCGTGATCTCCTGCGGTTGCAGCTGGGTCATATGCACGGCGACAAAATTCGGATTGAGCAGTTCCAGTTCATGCAGCCGCTGCAACGGACGCTTTCCGGTCTTAGCAACCGCATCCTGCACCTCATGTGCGGTCTCATGCACATGCATGTGTACCGGAAGATTGAGTTCGTTGTTAACGGTACGAATACGGGTCAGCGGATCATCGGAAACCGTATATGGGGCGTGGGGTGCAAAAGCGGTGGTGATGAGATCGCTGTTGCGCAGTTCGTCGTGCAACTTGAGGCCTTTTTCAAGATACGTGGCCGGCGAATCGGCGTAGACCGTTGGAAAGTCGATCATGATCAAGCCAACACAGGCCCGTATGCCGGCCTCGCGTGCCACGTATGCGCTGTCCTCTGGAAAGAAGTACATGTCACTGAAGCACGTGGTGCCGCTTTTAATCATCTCGGCGACACTCAGGCGAACGCCGTCGCGCACGAATTCTGCGGATACCCAGCGACGTTCCGCCGGCCAGATATGGTGCTGCAGCCATTCCATAAGCGGCAGATCGTCCGCCAGGCCACGAAAGAGCCCCATGGCTGCGTGTGTGTGGGCATTGATGAGCCCGGGGATCAGCGCGTGGGTCGGCAGTTCCGTTAACTGGCGCGCGCGATAGCGCTTGAGGGCATCGGTCGTGGGCAATATGTCTATGATGCGCCCTTGGTCGATGGCGACGCTGTGGTGGTCAAGGTATGCATCCGGTTCCACCGGGATTACCCAGCGCGCGTTGATCAACTGGTCGATGTCAGTCATTGGCGATAGCAGTCTTTGTGGTGCGCGTAGTATACCGGTAATATTCGCCATCCGTGCGAGAGAGAGTTGATCATATGGGGCAGTCGAAAGCGCAGGAAGGTATCGCCTACGATCGCGTGCGCGCGGTTGAATGGCAAAACGGCAGCCTGCGACTTATCGACCAGCGGCTGCTGCCGGGCCGTGATGTCACGGTCGCCATTGAAAATCTCGTCGATTGTGCTCGAGCGATACGCGACATGGTCGTGCGTGGCGCGCCTGCGATCGGCATCGCCGCAGCCTATGCCGTCGTGCTTGCAGCCGGCGAGCACTATCGTGCCGATTCGCGGGCGTGGCGTGTGGCAATTGCGCCAGACCTGAAGCTGCTGGAAGAGGCGCGGCCGACCGCGGTGAATTTGCGCTGGGCCGTAGAGCGCATGCGCCGTGCCATCGGGGAAGTCGCGGATGGCGACCCTGTAACGTACCTGCTAGAGGAGGCGCGGCGCATACACCGCGAGGATATCGCCGCCAACCACCGTATGGGCGCGTTGGGCATGGCGCTAATCGAGCCGGGCAGTGGAGTGCTAACCCACTGCAATACCGGGGCTCTGGCCACGGGGGGCTACGGTACGGCGCTGGGTGTAGTGCGCGCCGGAGTGGCAGCCGGGCGCATTTCTCAGGTGTACGCGGATGAGACTCGCCCGTGGCTGCAGGGTGCGCGCCTGACGGCTTGGGAGTTGGTGCAAGAAGGCATTCCGGTAACGCTCATTGCCGACAGTGCGGCAGCGCAACTCATGCAGCAACAGCGCGTGCGCTGGATAATAGTGGGCGCGGATCGGATTGCAGCCAATGGCGACACAGCCAACAAGATTGGTACCTACGGCCTGGCCGTGAACGCCCGCTACCACGGCATCAAATTCATGGTGGTGGCGCCTACGAGTACCGTGGATCTCGCCACGCCGGACGGGGCTGCCATCGCTATCGAAAACAGGGATCCGGAAGAGGTGCTGGCTTTTGCCGGCAATCGAACAGCGCCTGCAGGTGCCAGTGCATGGAATCCGGCGTTCGATGTGACGCCCGCAGAACTCATCGACGTCATCGTGACAGAAAAGGGTGTGGTGGCCGGCCCTACCGCGGCCAAGCTGCAGCAGATGATGAATGGCCAAAGCTCGGATACGCTGGAGAAACCGTCGGTTCTATTATGACGCAACGGCTACCAAACGCGCGCTCCAGCAGCTGACCATGAATTATGCTGAACATCGGACGACAAATATCGCCGGCGGCTTGCGCAACCAGCGGTAGCCTGGACAAATCCCCGTGTTCAAGTGATTACGGGAAAAGGGCGAATCTGGACGTCGGCGCCCAGGCTGTCGCGGAGCGTTTCTGCTGGCGCTGTACCGGGCCGCCGCCCCGCTACAGCGGGTGCATTAGGAACAGAGAGTGCAGCCCCACCGGCTTCCATGCTAAAATTCGCTTTTTTCGGAGGCAGCCGGCAGGGCCTACTCAGCATTCGAGCGATGTGAAAAAATAATGAAAAATCAGTATCTTGTCCCCACTTGCCGACCTGGTTAACGCCCCACAGCGACATCAAAAATGGAACAATTCGCCAAAGAGACAATTCCTGTCAATTTAGAGCAGGAGATGCGCCAGTCATATCTCGATTACGCCATGAGCGTAATCGTTGGGCGCGCGCTGCCGGATGTCCGCGACGGCCTAAAACCGGTGCACCGGCGCATCCTGTATGCGCAGCACCAGGCAAACAACGTCTGGAACCGGCCCTACGTCAAGTGCGCCCGCATCGTCGGCGACGTGCTTGGTAAGTTCCATCCGCACGGTGATACGGCCACCTACGACGCACTGGTGCGCATGGCGCAGGATTTTTCCATGCGCTACATGCTGACTGATGGCCAAGGCAACTTCGGATCAATCGACGGCGACCCGCCGGCGGCCTACCGCTACACCGAATGCCGCATGACCAAACTCTCGTCGGAGACACTGGCCGACATCGAGATGGAAACGGTCGATTTCGTTCCCAACTATGACGGCAAGGAATTCGAGCCGGTTGTGCTGCCGACGCGCGTGCCCAATCTGCTGGTGAACGGATCATCCGGCATTGCCGTGGGCATGGCGACCAACATCCCGCCGCACAACCTTACGGAAATCGTCAATGCCTGCGTCGCCCTGATCGATGATGAGAGCATCGGGGTCGATGAGCTCATGAGGCACATCCCGGGTCCCGATTTTCCGACGGCCGCGATCATCAACGGAAGCGCCGGCATTCGTGAGGCCTACCGCACCGGACGCGGCAAGATCTACGTGCGCGCGCGAGTCGAGATCGAGACCGATGAGAAGCGCGGGCGCCAGTCGATCATTGTCACCGAGCTGCCATACCAGGTGAACAAGGCGCGATTGCTGGAAAAGATCGCTGAGCTGGTCAAGGACGAAAAGCTTGGGGGTGTGTCGGAGCTGCGCGATGAATCAGACAAGTCCGGCATGCGCATGGTGATCGAACTCAAGCGCGGCGAGGTGGCTGACGTCGTGCTGAATAATCTTTACCAGCACACCGCGTTGCAGAGCGTCTTCGGCATCAACATGGTCGCCCTGGACGGCGGCCAGCCGCGACTCTTGAATCTCAAGCAGATTATCGAAGCCTTCGTTCGCCATCGACGCGAAGTAGTCACGCGCCGCACGCTATTTGCTCTGCGCAAATCACGTGAGCGCGCCCATATCCTGGAAGGTCTCGCGGTGGCGCTGGAGAACATTGATCCGATAATCGCGCTCATTAAGGCGGCCGGTGATCCGGCATCCGCCAAGGTCGAACTGATGCAGCGTGTGTGGCGCTCGGAAATGGTCATCCAAATGCTGGGGCGCGCTGACACAAACGTCTCCCGGCCAACGGGGCTTGATGCGATCTATGGGATGACGAAGGACGGCTACCGGCTGTCTGATGCCCAGGGGCAGGCGATCCTCGATCTGCGCCTGCATCGTCTTACTGGCCTCGAGCAGGACAAAATCCGCAGCGAGTACAAGGAGCTTCTCGTCAAGATCGAGGATTTGCTGGACATCCTGCAAAGCCACGAGCGGCTCATGCGTGTCATTCGTGAAGAGCTTGTGGTTCTGCGTGACGAGTACGGAGATGCGCGCCGCACCGAAATTCAGGAGAGCCAGGTTGATTTGAAAGTTGAAGACCTGATCGCTGAGGCGACCGTCGTCGTCACGCTGTCGCACGCCGGATACGTCAAGGCGCAGCCGTTGGACGATTACCGCGCGCAGCGCCGCGGTGGACGCGGCAAGTCGGCCACGGCGATGAAGGAAGAGGATTTCGTTGACAAGCTTTTCATCGCCAACACGCACGATACGATCCTGTGCTTCTCCAATCGCGGCAAGGTCTACTGGCTCAAGGTTTACGAGATACCACAGGCCGGGCGCGGAGCGCGCGGAAAGCCTATCGTGAACTTGCTGCCGCTGGAGGAGGGCGAACGCATCAACGCGATCCTTCCTGTGCGCGTCTTCGAGGAAGGCAAGACTGTGTTCATGGCCACGTCGGACGGTACCGTCAAGAAAACTGCACTGACGGAGTTTTCCCGTCCGCGTGCAAGCGGCATCATCGCGGTGGAACTGGTTAACGGCAACTGCCTTATTGGGGTCGGGTTGACCGACGGAAATTGCGATATCCTGCTGTTCAGCACTGCGGGCAAGGTGATTCGCTTTGGCGAAGCCGACGTTCGGCCCATGGGACGTGCCGCGCGCGGCGTACGCGGTATTGCGTTGCAGGAAGGGCAGTCGGTGGTATCGCTTATCATCGCTGCCGCTGCGGATGCCGAGACCACAGTACTGACGGCCACGCTGACCGGGTACGGGAAACGCACCCCCGTGGCTGACTATCCGAAACACGGGCGCGGTGGCCAGGGTGTAATTTCGATCCAGGTCAATGAGCGTAACGGTGCTGTCGTGGGCGCCACGCTGGTGGGCCAAGATGACGAGGTGATGCTTATCACCGACGGCGGCACGCTGATACGCACGCGCGCGACCGAGATCTCGGTAGTAGGGAGAAACACACTGGGTGTGCGTCTCATTGGGCTGAATGAAGGTGAAAAGCTGGTGGGTGTCGCCAAGGTGGCCGAATCAGAGGGCGACGACGGTGAATAGGTTAGCGGTTCAATCGAAAGGTGGAAACCTGATGGCGAGAGTATTCAATTTCAGCGCAGGTCCGGCAGTGTTGCCGCTTGCGGTGCTGGAGCGCGCGCGCGACGAGATGACGGATTGGAAGGGCAGCGGCATGTCGGTGATGGAGATGAGTCACCGTGGCAAGGAATTCATTTCCATTGCGGAAAAGGCCGAGGCCGACTTGCGCGAACTGTTGGCAATCCCGGCCGGGTATAAGGTGCTGTTCCTGCAGGGCGGGGCCACCGGACAGTTCGCGATGGTGCCGATCAATCTGTTGCGCGGCAAGAGCCGCGCCGACTACATCAACACCGGAGAGTGGTCTAAAAAGGCAATCAAGGAGGCCGGGAAGTTCTGCAAGGTCAATGTCGCGGCGAGCTCGGAGTCGGTGAATTTCACGACTGCTCCGGCGCGCAATGAGTGGCGGCTCGATCCGGACGCCGCTTATGTCCACTACACACCGAACGAAACCATCGGCGGGGTCGAGTTTCACGAGATTCCCGACGTCGGCGATGTACCCCTCGTGGCGGATATGTCTTCTACTATCCTGTCACGCCCGATCGACGTGAGCCGTTTCGGACTGATTTATGCCGGCGCGCAGAAGAATATCGGACCGGCCGGTCTGGTCATCGTGATTGTGCGCGAAGATTTGCTGGGCAATCCACTGGCCGGCACGCCCACCATGTTCGACTACAAGATACACGCGGACAATGAGTCGATGTACAACACGCCGCCAACCTACGCCTGGTATATCGCGGGGTTGGTATTCGAGTGGCTGAAGGATCTCGGAGGTTTGCGCGCAATGGCGGAGATCAATCAGCGCAAAGCGCAGAAACTCTATGACTACATTGACAGTAGCGAGGGCTTCTACCGCAATCCGGTGGCGCGCAGTTACCGTTCCTGGATGAATGTGCCTTTCACCTTGCTCGATCCGGCGCTCGATGACGCGTTTCTCAAGGGAGCCAAGAGTGCCGGCCTGCTGCAGCTCAAGGGACATCGATCCGTTGGCGGCATGCGCGCCAGCATCTACAACGCAATGCCCGAAGAGGGCATCGATGCATTGATCGCCCATATGCAGGATTTCTGCAAGAAGAAAGGTTAAGAAAGATGTATAAGATACTGACATTAAACAATATTGCCGGCGTTGGACTGGCGAGACTCGATGCGGGCAAATATCAGGTAGCGGGCGACATCAAGGAGCCGGACGCGATACTTTTGCGTTCCTTCAAGATGCATGACATGGCCATTCCAGAGAGTCTCAAAGCAGTAGGGCGCGCCGGTACCGGGGTCAACAACATACCCGTCGACAAGCTGAGCCGGCTCGGTATTCCGGTATTCAATGCGCCCGGCGCCAACGCCAACGCGGTGAAAGAATTGGTAGTGGCCGGCCTCATTCTGGCATATCGCCACGTATGCGACGCATGGGATTTCGCGCGCAATCTGCAGGGATCCGATGGCGAGATCAGCAAGGCGGTCGAAGCCGGCAAGAAAGCTTTTGCCGGTTTCGAACTGCCCGGTCGCACACTGGGAGTTGTCGGACTTGGCGCCATCGGGCGCCATGTTGCCAACGCGGGCATTGCGCTGGGAATGAAGGTGATCGGCTTTGACCCAGGCCTGACAGTGGAAGGAGCGTGGCAACTTTCCGCCGACGTCAAGAAGGCCGGGAGCGTGGATGAGTTGCTGCGCAATGTCGACTTCGTTACTTTCCATGTGCCGCTCATTGATTCGACGCGCAACATGATCAATGCCACGCGGCTCAAGCTGATGAAGGATGGTGTGGTCATCCTCAATTTTGCGCGTGAAGGCATTGTCGATGACGCGGCAGTCAGTGCCGCGATCAAGGCTGGCAAAGTCTACGGTTATATTTGCGATTTTCCCACGAACCTGCTGAAGAACCACGAGCGCGTGATCACCCTGCCGCATCTAGGCGCATCGACTGCTGAAGCCGAGGACAATTGTGCGGTGATGGTGGCAGAGCAGGTGCGCGATTTTCTGGAAAACGGCAACATCCGCAATGCGGTGAATTTTCCAGATGTCGTCGTGCCGCGCGAATCCAAGCATCGGCTGGTAGTGGCCAATGCCAATGTACCCAACATGCTGGGACAGATTTCGACAGCCATGGCTGCGGCTGGACTTAATATTAACGACATGGTGAATCGCTCGCGCGGTGATCTTGCCTATACCGTCGTCGATGTCGATAGCCCGGTGCCGGAATTCGTGCGAGGCGGAATTGCGGCGATTCAGGGAGTCATGATGGCGCGCATTGTCTGACCCTCCTATGAGCGACAACGAACGGCGCCTGCGCGAACTGCGTGATCAGATAGACGGCCTGGACGAAAAGATCCAGGAGCTGATCACCCAGCGCGCGCGTTGTGCCAAGGAAATCGCCGGAATCAAGCAAAGCGGTGGTTCGCAATACTTCTATCGCCCGGAGCGCGAGGTCGAGGTATTGCGCCGCGTGCTTGAACGCAACCGGGGACCGCTGGCAAACGAGGAAATGGCCCGCCTGTTCCGCGAGATCATGTCCGCCTGTCTGGCTCTTGAAGCTCCTATGAAGATCGTCTATTTCGGGCCGGAAGGGACTTATACGCAGGTAGCTGCGCTTAAGCATTTCGGGCATTCCGTTCGGGCGGCGCCGCTTGCCACGATTGACGAGGTTTTTCGCGAGGTGGATTCCGGCGCGGCCGATTTCGGCGTCGTGCCGATAGAGAATTCCACCGAAGGCGGAATCAATCATACGCTCGACATGTTCGTGAGCTCCAACCTCAGGATCTGCGGCGAAGTGGAGCTGCGTATTCATCATCATTTGCTCGGACTAGGAAGCGGCCTGGAAAAGCGCGCGCAGATCGTGTCTCACCAGCAGTCGCTTGCGCAATGTCGCAAGTGGCTTGACGCTAAAGTCCCGGGGCTGCAACGCGCAAGTGTTGCGAGCAACGCCGAGGCCGCGCGCATGGCGGCGGCCGACGAGACCCTGGTTGCCATTGCGGGCAATTCCGCAGCTGAGATCTATGGCCTTAATATTCTCGCCGCCAACATCGAGGATGAGCCGGACAACACTACGCGCTTCCTCGTCATTGGCAAACTCGAAACGCAACCAAGCGGGGACGACAAGACGACTTTGATGGTGTCGGGGAAGAACCGCTCGGGGGCGCTCGTGAGCCTGCTCGCGCCGCTTGCGAGACACCATATCAACATGACGCGCATAGAATCGAGGCCTTCGCGTCGAGGCTTGTGGGAGTATGTCTTTTTCATCGACATAGATGGCCACGTGCGTGACGACAACGTTCGCCAGGCGCTCGCCGAGCTCGAGCAGGAAGCATCGTTGATGCGGCTGCTGGGTTCCTATCCGAAGGCGGCGCTGTGACCATGGACGTCAAGCTGATTGATTTTGCCGTGGCCGGTGTGCGCGGTCTCGAACCCTATCAACCCGGCAAGCCAATCGAGGAACTCGAGCGCGAGTATGGCGTGCGCAATGCCATCAAGCTTGCATCCAACGAAAATCCGCTTGGGCCGAGCGCATTGGCAATGGACGCACTCAAGGGCGCGCTCGGCACCCTGGCGCGTTATCCGGATGGCGCCGGTTTTGCGCTGAAAAGCGCGATTGCCCGGCATTTGCAGGTCAGTGCCGCGGCAGTGACTCTGGGCAATGGCTCAAACGATATTCTAGAATTTGCGGCGCGCGTTTTTGCCACCGCCGGCGACGAGATCGTCTTCTCGCAACATGCGTTTGCGGTATACCCGATCGTCACCCAGGCGGTCGGCGCGCGGGCTGTCGAGGTGCCGGCGCAGGACTGGGGGCATGATCTGGATGGCATGTTGCGTGCCGTCACCGCACGCACCAAGCTCGTGTTCATTGCCAATCCCAACAATCCCACCGGCACCTGGCTCAGACGCGCGCAAATCGAAAATTTTATGGTGCGCCTGCCGCAACGGGTGGTCGTCGTGCTGGATGAGGCGTATTTTGAATACGTCGACGAGCCGGATTATGGCAGCGGCATCGAACTTCTCCCCAAACACCCGAATTTAGTTGTGGCGCGCACCTTTTCCAAGGCCTACGGGCTTGCCGGATTGCGCGTCGGGTACGGCGTGTCAGGCCAGGCGCTGGCCGACCTGCTTAATCGCGTACGCCAGCCCTTCAACGTCAACACGCTGGCGCAGGTGGCCGCAGCAGCTGCACTAAATGACCGCGGGCATCTGGAGCGCTCGCGTCGCGTGAACAGTGACGGCATGTGTCAACTCACCGACGGGTTCCGCAAACTGGGGTTGAACTTCATTCCGTCTGTCGGCAATTTCGTTAGTGTCGAGCTGCCGCTGCCGGGTCGCGACGCCTATGAAGGGTTATTGCGCCAGGGCGTTATCGTGCGACCGGTGGCAAACTATGGCATGCCGCACCATCTACGCGTCACGGTCGGACTGGAACAGGAAAACCTCCGCTTCCTGGAGGCACTCGGAAAGGTGCTGGGTAAGAAGTAGCACGAATACTTGTGCGGAGGTGGTCACAGTGTGACCCGACCGCAGCTTGCAAGAGGATAATATGATCATAGTCATGCGCTCGGATGCTACCGAGGAGCAGATCAAGGCAGTCGATGACAAACTGCGTGCGCTGGAACTGGTGGCCAACATTTCTCGCGGCCGCGAACTTACTGTGATCGGCGCGATTGGTGACGACCGCAAGGTGCAGACGGAATTGCTCGAGACCTTGCCAGGCGTGGAGCGCGTTATCCGCGTTCTCAAGCCGTACAAGATCGTCGCACGCGAGTGGCATCACGAGAACAGCGTTATCTCGATCGGCGATATTCCCCTGGGCGGACGCACCGTGCAGGTGATTGCTGGACCGTGTTCGGTGGAAACCCCGGAACAAATGGATAGTTCGGCTGGCTTTGTGCGCGCCGCTGGTTGTCGTCTGATGCGCGGCGGGGCCTTCAAACCGCGTACCAGCCCGTATACATTCCAGGGTCTGGGCGAGAAGGGGCTGGAATTGCTCGTGGACGCGGCTCGCCGCCACGGCCTGCCGGTCGTTACCGAGCTCATGGACGTGCGCCAACTTGACACCTTTCTGAAGTACGACGTCGATGTCATTCAGATTGGCACACGCAACATGCAGAACTTCGATCTGCTGAAGGAAGTTGGCCGCGTCGACCGGCCGGTGATTCTCAAGCGCGGCATGGCGGCGACGATCTCAGAGTGGCTTATGTCAGCGGAGTACATCGCAGCCGGCGGCAACCATAAGATCATCTTCTGTGAGCGCGGCGTTCGCAGTTTCGAAACAGCGTACCGCAACATGCTGGACGTCACCGCAGTGCCAGTACTCAAACGTGAGACGCATTTGCCGGTGATCATTGATCCGTCGCACGCCGGTGGCAAGGCCTGGATGGTGCCTGCGCTGGCGCGGGCGGCGATCGCCGCGGGCGCCGACGGTTTACTGGTAGAAATGCATCCCCACCCGAACGAGGCATGGTGCGATGCTGACCAGGCACTGGCGCCGCAAGAACTGTCGGCGCTGATGCATGAGATGCGTGGTATTGCAGCAGTTCTGGGCAGGGATCTGTAATGCAATCGGCTGCGGCACGACTCTGGCCGAGAAGCCGCTGATCTGCGTTCGTGGAGCGCTCAGCATGCGACTGATATCGTGATCAACCAGCTCACTGTCATCGGTGTTGGACTCATCGGCGGATCGCTGGCGCGTGCCCTGCGCGAAGCAGGTCAAGTGCGTGAAATTGTCGGTTACGGGCGCGGACTGGCCAACCTGCAGCAGGCAGTTGAACTCGGCGTGATCGATCGGTTGGAAACTTCGCCCGAGCGCGCGGTTATTGGCGCGGACATGGTGGTGCTGGCATTGCCGGTGGGATCAATGACCGACGTGCTGCAGCAGATCGCATCGCATCTCGGCGAACGCAGCGTGGTAACCGATGTTGGCAGCGTCAAAGGCAGCATAGTGAGTGCGGCACGCACGGCACTGGCCGCGCGTTTTACGCGTTTCGTGCCCGCCCATCCCATTGCTGGTACCGAGAAATCAGGTGTTGGCGCATCCTTCAGTGGCTTGTTCCGCAATCGCCGCGTGGTGCTCACGCCTGTCAGCGAAACCGACACCGAAGCGCTAGGGCGGGTGCGGGAAATGTGGCAGGCCACGGGGGCGGAGACCGTAACCATGGCGGTGGAGCATCATGACGAAATCCTTGCCGCCACCAGTCATTTGCCGCATCTGCTCGCTTACTGTCTGGTCGATACCCTGGCACGCATGGACGACAGTCGCGTCATTTTCGATTTCGCGGCCGGCGGTTTCCGCGATTTCACCCGTATCGCGGCAAGCGATCCAGTCATGTGGCGCGATATCTGTCTCGGCAACCGCTCAGCAATACTTGCAGCGCTAGAGCAGTATCGCCAGGACCTTGACGCGCTCATGGATGCCATCAACCGCGCGGACGGCAATTGGATGCAGGAACTGTTTGCGCGCGCTAAACGGGAGCGCGACGCGCTGAACGGCGGCCGCAAATAGCACGGCCCATGGCCGGTCGCGCTACGCCCAGTACAAAAACTAGCAAGATATTGCGGATTTCGAATCATGACTTCTACGACGGAAGTAACGGCATCTTCAACCGACTATCTGATCGAACCGGGCGGGCAGTTGCGCGGACGCCTGCGCGTGCCCGGTGACAAATCGATTTCACATCGCTCTGTGATGCTGGGCGCACTGGCCCGCGGGGTCAGCGAAGTGCGCGGTTTGCTTGAAGGCGAAGACGTGCTCGCCACGCTCGCCGCGTTCCGCGCCATGGGCATCCAAGCCGAAGGCCCGACAGATGGACGACTTGTGATTCACGGGGCGGGCCTGCACGGCTTGCAGGCGCCGAACGCGGTGCTCGACATGGGAAATTCTGGCACCGCGATGCGTCTCATGGCTGGCATCCTGGCAGGCCAGTCATTCGATAGCGTGCTCACAGGTGATGAGTCGCTGTGCAAGCGCCCTATGGCCAGGGTAGCGGAACCGCTAGGGGTCATGGGTGCCGCGATTGAGACTGCGCCCGGCGGCAGGCCACCGCTGCATATCCATGGCGGCAGGCACTTGCAAGGTATTGATTACCGGCTGCCGGTGCCGAGCGCACAGGTGAAATCGGCGTTGCTGCTCGCGGGTCTTTATGCCGAGGGGGTAACGTGCGTCACCGAGCCCGCGCCGACGCGTGACCATACGGAACGCATGCTGCGCGGTTTCGGTTATGCAGTGGAGACGGATGGCGCAAGGATCAGCCTGCGCGGCGGCGGCATACTCAGCGCGTGTTCGATAGACGTTCCGGCGGATATCTCTTCGGCCGCATTCTTTCTGGTCGGTGCGGCCATCGCGCCGGGCTCGGATATCGTGCTGGAGCATGTCGGTGTCAATCCGACGCGCATTGGCGTGCTTAATATCTTGCGTGCCATGGGTGCGTCAGTTGAATTGATGAATCTGCGTGAGGTAGGCGAAGAACCTGTTGCGGATATCCGCATCGCCAGCAGCCGCCTGCGCGGAATTGTGATACCCGAGGATCAGGTGCCGTTGGCCATCGATGAGTTTCCGGCGCTGTTCATAGCCGCCGCCTGCGCCGAGGGGCGCACGGTCCTTAGCGGAGCACACGAGTTGCGCGTCAAGGAAAGCGATCGCATTGCGGTCATGACGGAGGGCCTGCAACGCCTTGGGATTAGTGCCCGCGAAACGCCAGACGGCATCGTGATCGAAGGCGGTACTTTGCGCGGCGGCGAGGTGGACAGCCGCACGGACCATCGTATCGCCATGGCCTTCGCGATGGCCGGGTTACGGGCAGCAGGCCAGATACGGGTGCGCGACTGCCGCAACGTCGCAACATCGTTCCCCGGATTCGTCGCCCTGGCCGCGCGCGCCGGGCTGGCCATTCGTGCTGTGGATCGGGCCTGAATGGGTACCGCACAGCAAGCGCCAGTATTGACCATCGATGGTCCGAGTGGGTCCGGCAAGGGAACTGTGAGCCAGCTGTTGGCGGCGCGACTGGGCTGGCACTACCTGGATAGTGGGGCGCTTTACCGAGTTATCGGCCTGGCAGGCGTGGAAAAGGGTCTGCCTCTTGATGATGCCGCGAACCTGGCGATTTTGGCGCGCACCATTGATATCCGCTTTGAACCCCAAGGCCATGGCAGTCCGGCCCGGGTTTGGCTGGATGGCCGGGAAGTTAGTGACGTGTTGCGGACCGAAGAAACCGGCCGGCTGGCCTCGCAGGTGGCAATTCTGGCCCCGGTACGGGCGGCACTGCTTGAAAAACAAAGGGATTTTTGCCGCTTTCCCGGCTTGGTGGCCGATGGCCGTGATATGGGGACTACCGTGTTTCCGTACGCGCTTCTTAAGGTATTTTTGACGGCCAGCCCCGAAGTGCGCGCCCAAAGGCGCCATAAACAGTTGAAGGAAAAGGGGTTCGATGTTAATCTTCCAAGGCTATTGGGTGAGATTCGTGAGCGCGATACGCGCGATGCTGAACGTGCCGCCTCACCGCTCAAGCCCGCTGCCGATGCGGAGATTCTGGACACCTCCGATATGAATATCGAAGAGGTGGTGAATGTCGTTTTCGAGCGCTTGGGGCAGCGGTTGAGCAGGTGATGGGGTTTCCGTCCGGCCGAGTCTCTTTATTCAACATCAATCCCGTGGTACCGGCGTTCCGTCGCAGCTGATACGGATACGCAACACCATGGCAACATGCGGGTATGCCAGCATATCGCGGATGCCCGAAAATCAAGGTCAACCAATCAAATGAGTGAAAGTTTTGCCGAGCTTTTTGAACAGAGCCTGACCAAGGCACCGGTGCGCGCTGGCGGTCTGATTACCGGCGAAGTAATGCGCATAGACGACGAGATCGTTGTTGTCGATGCCGGATTGAAATCCGAAGGCATGATTCCTGCCGAGCAGTTCCGCGACAGCCACGGCGTGCTAAATGTGAAAGTCGGCGACATGGTGGAAGTCGTTGTGGAGAATATCGAAGACGGGTTTGGCGAAACCCGTCTTTCACGTGAAAAGGCCTGCCGCGTCAAGGCGTGGGACGTGCTGGAGAAGGCCTACGAAGAACAGTCCGTCGTGACCGGTGTCATCACTGACAAAGTCAAAGGCGGATTCACGGTTGCCATCGACAGTATCCGCGCTTTCTTGCCGGGATCGCTGGTCGACGTGCGCCCGGTTCGCGATCCAAGCTACCTCGAGGGCAAGGACCTGGAGTTCAAGGTCATCAAATTGGACCGCAAGCGCAACAACGTCGTGGTGTCGCGGCGTGCGGTGGTCGAGTCCGAGATGTCCGTGGAACGCGACGCGCTGTTGTCGAATCTGGAGGAAGGCCAGATTGTCAAGGGCGTGGTCAAGAATCTGACCGATTATGGTGCGTTTGTGGATCTTGGCGGGATCGATGGACTCTTGCATATCACCGACCTGGCCTGGAAGCGCGTTAAGCATCCTTCCGAAGTGCTCAAGATTGGTGATGAAATCGAGGCCAAAGTGCTGCGTTTCGACCGCGAGCGCAATCGCGTGTCCCTGGGACTTAAGCAGCTGGGCGATGATCCGTGGGTTGATCTGGCGCGGCGCTACCCGGAAAGCACGCGGCTTTTCGGCAAGGTCACGAACATTACCGATTACGGCGCCTTCGTCGAAATCGAGGAGGGCGTAGAGGGTCTGGTGCACGTGTCCGAGATGGACTGGACCAACAAGAATGTTCATCCGACCAAGGTGGTGCAGCTGGGCGACGAAGTCGAAGTTATGGTGCTGGACATCGATTCCGAACGCCGGCGTATTTCGCTTGGCATCAAGCAGTGTCAGCCGAATCCGTGGGAAGAGTTTGCCGCCACCCATAACAAGAACGACAAGGTGACCGGCCAGATCAAGTCAATTACCGATTTTGGCGTTTTTGTAGGCCTTGAGGGCGGCATCGATGGTCTTATACACCTGACCGACCTGTCCTGGGGTCGCCCGGGCGAAGAAGCCGTGCGCGATTACAAGAAGGGGGACGAGGTTGAGGCCGTGGTTCTGGCCATTGACCCGGAGCGTGAGCGCATTTCGCTTGGCATAAAGCAGATGGAAGGTGATCCGTTCACGAGCTACGTGGCCGAACACGGCAAGGGCAGTATCGTCAAAGGTACGATTACCGCAGTTGACGCGAAGGGCGCAGTGGTTAAACTTTCTGATGAGGTCGAGGGATATTTGCGCGCATCCGAACTTTCGCGAGATCGGGTGGAGGATGCCCGCACTGTACTCAAAGATGGCGATGTCGTGGAGGCCAAGATCACCACGATAGATCGCAAGAACCGCAAGCTCACCCTGTCCGTCAAGGCAAAGGACATGGAAGAGGAAAACGAGGCGGTTCAGGAGTACACGCGTAAGACCGGTGCTGGGGCATCAACCCTTGCCGACAAGCTTAAGGAAAAGCTGGTCAACAAGGACGGCTAGGCGCTGGTCGGCGCACGGTCGTCCTCGGCTGGAGACGTGCGCAGTCCTGAGGATGCCAGAGATGACCAAATCAGAGTTGATTGCAGTGCTTGCGGCAAAGCAGCCGCAACTTGAGTATCGGGATGTGGAGCTTGCGGTGAAGGAACTGCTTGAGAAGATGTCTGCCGCCTTGGCGGCGGGCGAGCGCATCGAGGTGCGTGGCTTTGGCAGTTTCTCGCTGCATTATCGACCGCCGCGCATGGGGCGTAACCCAAAGACCGGCGACTCGGTGCGCGTCCCGGACAAGCACGTGCCTCATTTCAAGCCCGGCAAGGAGTTGAGGGAGCGCGTCGATCTTTAGAAAGTGGTCTTTAGCGCTAAATGAACAGTCCCGCTTTCGGGACGCAAGAAAACGGCATTCGGATATCTCCAATGCCGTTTTTTTGTTTCTGAGCACAGTTCGCAGGGTCCACGGTATGCGGTTAAACCAAGACGGCTTTTCCAGTATCTTGTCACCTTGGCCCTGATTCCGAAATCACCGGAGGCTACATGAAGCGGCTGTTGTACTTTCTGCTTGGCATTATTGTGATGTTCCTGGGTCTGAGTTTCGCTTTCAAGAACGCTCAGGTTGTCGCGCTAAATTACTATTTTGGTCTGCAGTGGGAGAGCCCGCTTTCCCTGATGCTGCTTGCAACGCTTGCCGTTGGCGTGGTCCTCGGCTTTGTGGCTAGTCTTGGCATGGTCCTGCGCATGCAACGGCAACTGGTACGTGCCCGACGCGAGATCCGCGAGATTGAACAGGAGGTCATGAACCTGCGAGCACTGCCGATTAAGGACGTGCTATAGCGCATGCAGTTAGAGTGGATCGACTTATTATGGATGTTACTACCGATCGCGGCCGCCTCGGGATGGTTGGCGGCGCGCATGGATCAGAAGCATCGCGATGGCAAGCCGCGCGATCTGCCGTCGGCCTATTTCCAGGGCCTCAATTTCCTGCTGAATGAGCAGCCCGACAAAGCTATCGAGGTCTTCATTCAGGTCCTCGAAGTCGACTCGGATACAGTTGAAACCCACCTTGCCCTGGGAAATCTTTTTCGCCGGCGCGGCGAAGTCGAGCGCGCGATCCGCATTCACCAGAATCTCATCGCCCGACCCACGCTCGACAAGAGTCAGCGGTCGCTGGCTTTGCTTGAACTTGGCCAGGACTACCTCAAGGCCGGCCTTTTTGACCGGGCAGAAAATCTCTTTCTCGAACTGGCGGAGATCCGTGTTCACACGGAGCAGGCTCTGCGTTTTCTCGTGCACATTTATCAGCAGGAAAAGGAATGGGACAAGGCAATCTCCGCGAGCCGCAGATTGGCACGGGTTTCTGGGCGTACCCAGGACGAAACGATAGCGCAATTGTATTGCGAGATGGCGGAACAGGCTCTCGCTGAGCAGAACACTGCGCAGGCACGGCTCCTGGTCGGAGACGCATTTGCCGCGGATCGCAATTGCGTGCGCGCGAGCATTTTGCTCGGCAAGATCGAGGCCGCGCAGGGCCGACATCGCGAGGCGCTCAAGGCGTGGAAAAGAATCGAGGAGCAGGATCCGATCTATGTCGGCGAGGTCGCGGCTCTCGTTGCCGCAGGCTATCAGGAGTTGCATGACGAGGCCGGGCTTTACCAGTACTTCGATGGCCTGCTGCGCCGGCATGGCGGGGTTACCCTGATGCTGGCGCTTGCGGATGTAATCAAGAGCCGGGACGGCGTGCAGGCGGCAGCGGAGTTTGTTGCCGGCTGGTTGCGGCGTCAGCCCTCAGTGCAGGGACTGCACGGCCTGTTGGCGTTGAATCTGGTCGGGGCGGATCCGTCGTCCCAGGCGGATCTCAATCTGTTGCAGGGCGTTATCGGCGAACTGCTCGAAGAACACCAGGGCTATCTTTGCCAGGAATGCGGATTCCGGGGCAAGACGCTGCACTGGCAATGTCCTGGCTGTCATCGATGGAATACGGTCAAGCCTATTGCGAGCCAGCCCGACACGCGAGGGCAGGAGAAACGACGTGGATAGACGTTCCGGGACTCAAGGCGGCGCGGCAGGCAAGGACCCGCGAATTATCGTTGCGCTGGATTACCCGTCCGCCACCGATGCCCTGGCGTTCGTGAATGGCGTTACACCGGCCTTGTGCCGCCTCAAGGTCGGCCTGGAGCTTTTCAACGCAGCCGGCCCGGACCTGGTCGAACGTCTCGTGGCGCAAGGCTTCGATGTCTTTCTCGACCTTAAATTTCACGACATCCCGACAACGGTGGCCCGGGCATGCGCGAGCGCGGCGCGCCTTGGGGTCTGGATGCTCAATGTGCACGCGCTTGGCGGCAGACAGATGCTGGAGGCAGCACGTGCGGCGCTGGAGGTCTCGACGTCACACCGACCGCTGCTGATCGGCGTGACGGTGCTGACCAGTCACGGTGCGTCGGATCTGATCGAACTCGGGCTGCCGGGAGATCCGGCTGCTCAGGTACTGCGCATGGCAGGGTTGGCACATGCCGCAGGTCTCGACGGCGTTGTGTGCTCGGCATTGGAGGCGGGCAGACTGCGTGCCCGTTTCGGGAAGAGTTTCTTGCTGGTGACGCCAGGTATTCGCCCGCAGGGCGCCGCGGTCGACGATCAGCAACGTACCATGACCCCACTGGATGCAGTGAGGGAAGGATCGGATTTCCTGGTTATCGGCCGTCCGGTTACCCGCGCCCCGGATCCGCGCGCGGTACTCGATACCCTGAACCGGGAGTTGCACGCGGCCTTCTGAGGCGCCAGCCGCATGCGCGGTTCGGAATGGGAGCTATGCCATGTTCTTTCAGGCAAATTCGGGCGATGCCGCTCGCAGCGGGCGCAATGAATGGTGTGTCGTGAATTTCCCGGGCAAGGACGCGCCCGCGGGCGCTTCTTTATCAATTGCATAAATCCGAGATGGCGAGCAG
This sequence comes from Pseudomonadota bacterium, assembly GCA_021783175.1. The sequence continues at coordinate 19,036 of JAJXUF010000019.1, read as the reverse complement.
CATGAACGTTTCTGCGACGAAATCCTGGTTTCTCGTCTATTCCAAGCCGCGCCAGGAGGAGACGGCCAAACGGCACCTGGAACGCCAGGGCTATGTCGTGTATCTGCCGCGTGCAACCCAGAACCGCAGGCGCGGCGGGCGGCGCGTCACGGTTGTGGAGCCGCTGTTTCCGCGCTATCTGTTCATCCATCTGGATGCGCATACGGACAACTGGGGTCCGATCCGGTCGACTGTGGGGGTAACGGCGCTGGTGCGTTTCGGCGCCGAGCCGGCGCGAGTGCCGGACGCGCTCATTGCGCTTCTGCATTCGCATGAATCAGGCACGGGGATGCACGAGTGGGCACAAACGGATTTGCGCGCTGGGCAAACGGTCAGGGTCGGCGAGGGCGCATTCGAAGGATATGAAGGGATTTTCCTCGCGCGTTCCAGCCGGGAGCGGGTGGTTGTCCTGCTCGATATCCTGGGTCGCCCGGTGCGCGCACGACTCACGGCCGATCAAATCGAGCCTGTCGACTAGGATGGGGTGCCGGCGCCCGATGCGAGTTCGAACGCTGATATGGGGCAATTGAGCCGATGGCACATCACTCGGGCATTTGGACGTGATGGCAACCATGTTGTAGTCGTTCCATAATCTGCGCTGATTCGTCCATTTCGAACGCATTTCAGCGTCCACCCAGTGGCGGCGCGTCAACACTCCGGAATACCGGGGAATTTCCCGGCGAATGAAGGGTCACACACCAGGACCGCTCTCTTCGAGAACGATGGGGTCAGGCTGACCCTGCAGCGGCGGTTTTAGCGTAAATAACAAGAATGTGCCCGGCGCCATCGACCCGTGCCTGTGCGCCTTCTTCCTCCTGATCGACCTGTCCGGCAGAAAGCGCCTCGGCAGTATCACGGGATAACCCTGACAAGGAGGATATCGATGACGGAAGTCGTCAAGCCACAAGGCACCGCACCCGCACCAGACAACGTCTGCCCGACCTGGGCGCCGGCTGCCAAGGACGCGGTGGGCACGGCGCTCGGCAAGTCGCGGCTGTGGTTCACCGTGGCGCAGGGCATCGTCACAGAAGTGTATTATCCGCGCCCGGATATTCCCCAGCTCAAGGATATGGGCTTCATCGTTGCCGACGACGCAGGACTGTGGATCGAGCTGCGGCGGCTCGACAATTACACAGTGGCGTGGCAGGGCGAGGCCATTCCGGCGATTACCATCACTCATCACCACGCGCGTTTCACGCTAACGCTGAAGATTTGCACCGACCCCGAACGGGATGTGCTGCTGGTGGATTTTTCGCTGGCCGGTGACGAGACACTGCAACTCTATGTGCTGGCCGCACCGCGCATCGGTGAGGATGCGCGCTCCAATCAGGCCTGGGCGGACGAATGGGAAGGCCGCCCGTTGCTGTGGGCCGAGCAAGGGCCGTTCGGATTGGCCGTCGCGGCGGTCGATCGTGAGTGCCGGCCGGCGTTGCTGCGGCGTTCGGTCGGGCTCGTGGGCGCAAGTGACGGCTGGCAGGATTTCCATCGCAATGGCCGTATGAGCTGGCATTATGCGGAAGCCGGCCCTGGCGAGGTGGCGCTGACCGCACAATTGCCGCGCGCAGGCACGCTGGCGCTGGGAATGGGCAGCAGCCGTCAAGCGGCGGCCACGCTGGCTCTGCAATCACTGACGGCAGGTTTTGCGCCGGTCTGGGCGGCGTTTTGCCGGGGCTGGCAGCAGTGGCTCGACACCATTCACTGGCCGCTTGCGCCGACGCCAGAAGCACTGGTCATGCTGCGGCGTTCGACGGCCGTCATCAAGTGTCACGAGGACCATACTTACCCGGGCGCGTTTGTCGCGAGTCTGTCGGTGCCATGGGGTGAGGCCAGCAGCAGTCGCGGCGGCTACCATCTGGTGTGGGCGCGCGATCTGGTCGAGACCGCGGGCGCACTGGTGGCGCTCGGCTGCTTCTCCGACGCGCTGCGCATCCTGATTTACCTCATTGCCACCCAGCAGGCCGACGGGCACTGGCTGCAAAACCAGTGGCTGGGCGGCAAGCCTTTCTGGCAGGGCATTCAGCTCGATGAAGCGGCGTTCCCGGTGCTGCTGGCCAGCGCGTTGGCGGAGCGCGGAGCGCTCGGCGAGGTGCGGGTCGACGACATGGTGCGCCGCGCGCTTGGCTTTATTGCGCGCGAAGGTCCGGCGACCCGCCAGGACCGGTGGGAGGAGGATACCGGGGTCAACACCTTCAGCTGCTCCGTGGCCGTTGCCGCGCTGATCGAAGGCAGCCGTTTTCTCGCGGGGCGCGAGGCTGACTGTGCGCTGATGCTGGCCGACGCCTGGAACACGTGTCTGGAAGAGTGGACCTGGGCAGAGAACACCGACCTCGCGCGTCGTCTCGGTGTTCCCGGCTATTACATGCGCAGCGCTCCGGAAGACGTGCTGATACACGACGGGGTCAAGCAGGAGCATTTGCTGGTCAAGAACCGGGCGCATGATCTGGGTCTTGTCGCCGACGAACAGCTGGCCATCGACTGCCTGCAGCTGGCCCGTTTCGGCCTGCGCGCAGTGGATGATCCGCACATGTCGGCAAGCATCAAGGCCATCGACGCGCTGCTCAAGACCGATACGCCCAAGGGTCCGGTGTGGCATCGCTATAACGGCGACGGCTATGGCGAACACCCCGACGGTGCACCTTTTGACGGCTGGGGGCGCGGTCGGGGCTGGCCGTTGTTGACCGGTGAGCGCGGACACATTGCGGTGCTTGCGGGCGAGGATGCACGGCCTTATCTCGCGGCAATGACGCGCATGACCGGGCCTGGCGGACTATTGCCGGAGCAGGTGTGGGATAGCGCGCCGATTCCCGAGCGCGGACTGTATCCCGGCCAGCCGAGTGGCTCGGCGATGCCGCTGGTATGGGCGCACGCCGAATTCATCAAGCTGGTGCTGAGCCTCGCCGCAGGCGCTCCGGTCGACCGGCCCGCGCGCACCTGGGCGCGATACGGCGGTCATCGACCGCAGCTTGATTACGCGCTGTGGCAACCGGGCCAGCGCTTGAGGCAACTTAAGGCCGGCAAGGAATTGCGTCTGCTGCTGCCCGAGCCGGCACGCGTGCATTGGGGCAAAAACGACTGGCAAAGTCCGGCGGATGTAGACACCGAAGACTGGGGACTGGGTCACGTCGCGCGGTTGCCTACTGCAGATCTTGCCGAAGGGGATCGCATCGATTTCACCTTTTACTGGCCGGATAGCGAGGCGTGGCAGGGTGAAAACTTTCAGGTTGTTATCACAGGAGACAAACCATGATCGCCATTGATCTGTCAGGCCGTCGCGCGCTGGTTACCGGCGCGAACACCGGACTCGGGCGTGCCATTGCGCTGAACTTTGCTGCTGCCGGCGCGCGCGTCGGGATACATTTTCTCAACGACCGCCCCTCCGCCGACGCGGTGGTGACGCAGATTCAGCAGGCAGGCGGCCAGGCGGCGGCTTTCGCCGGCGACGTAAGCCAGCCCGCGCAGGTGGAAAAAATGTTCGCCGAAGTCGACGCGGCGTTCGGCGGGCTCGACATTCTGGTCAATAACGCCGGCATGGATGGCGGGCGTTCAATGTGTGTCGACAGTGATCCGGTGCAATGGCAAAAGGTGATCGCTGTCGATCTGCAGGGGCCGTATGACTGCACCCGGCAGGCGCTCAAGCGCATGTTGCCGCAGCGGCGCGGCGTGATTCTGCAGATCACCTCGGTGCATGAATTCATTCCGTGGGCCGGTTACAGCGCTTACACCAGTGCCAAGGCGGCGCTTTCGATGTTCACCAAGACCGTGGCGCAGGAAGTGGCCACGCAGGGCGTGCGCGTGCTGGCAATCGCCCCGGGCGCGATCCGCACACCGATCAATGCCGACGTATGGGGCAATCCGAAGGGCCTGCGCGACCTCGACAAGAAAATTGCCATGAGCCGGCTGGGCGATCCCGACGAGATCGGCCGCGTCGCCGCATTTCTGGTGAGTGATCTGGCCAGCTACATCACGGGCACGACGGTGGCCGTCGACGGCGGTATGCTGATCTATCCCGACTTCAATCACGGTGGCTGAGATGGACGCCGATGTCATCATCATCGGCAGCGGCGCCGGCGGCGGCACGCTGGCACGCGCACTCGCTCCCCACGGCCTGTCCGTTCTGATACTGGAGCGCGGCGATTATCTGCCACGCGAACCGGCAAACTGGATCGCCGAGACGGTATTCAACACCCACCGCTATCACACCGACGAACAGTGGCTGGATGGCGCAGGCAAATCTTTCACCCCGGTCACCGGCTACCATGTCGGTGGCAATACCAAGTTTTACGGTGCGGCGATCCTGCGCCGACGGCTGGCGGATTTCCGCGTGCGCCGCCATGTCGACGGGAGTACGCTGGCGTGGCCCATCGGCTATGATGAACTCGCGCCGTATTACGCGCAGGCGGAAGCTTGGTACTTCGCTCACGGCGAGGCCGGCACTGATCCAACCGAACCGCCGCGCGCGGCTTACCCCTTTCCGCCGATGACGCACGAGCCGCGTATTCTGGGGATTTGCGAGGCGCTGAAAACCTTCGGGCTGCATCCGTTTGCCTTGCCGCTGGCGCTGCAGCGCTATGACGATCGTCCCGAAAGCAGCCCCTGCATCCGCTGCAGCACCTGCGACGGCTTTCCCTGCCAGCGGCATGCCAAGGGTGATGCGGAAGTATGCGGTGTTGCGCCCGCGCTTGCGCACCCCAACGTGCGGCTGCTGACCGGTACGCGGGTCGTGCGACTTGTTGCCGGCGCCGACCGGCGCATTGCAGCCCTCGAAGCCGAGGGACCGGAGGGGGCGCGCCGTTATCAGGCGCGAGCGTATGTGCTGGCGGCGGGGGCGGTCAATTCGGCGGCGTTGCTGCTGCGCTCGGGTGACGATGCCCATCCCAATGGCCTGGCCAACGCGTCCGGTCAGGTCGGGCGCAATTACATGTGCCATCTCAACAGCGCCTGCATTGCGATCGACCCGCGGCACGAGAATCCCACGGTGTTTCAGAAAACCCTCGCCATCAACGACTATTACGAGGATTCCGGCGATCCGGATTTCCCCTACCCGCTGGGCCATGTCCAGAATCTGGGCAAAGTCACCCCCGAAATTCTGCGCGCCCAGCGGCCGTATTTTCCACCCGCGTTGTGCCGCTGGGTGGCGCGGCATTCGGTCGACTGGTGGCTCACCACCGAAGACCTGGCCGACCCGGATAATCGCGTAACGCTGGCCGCGGACCGGACCATCCAGCTGCATTACCGCCCCAACAATGAAGCGGCGCATCGCCGCCTGCTTGCACGCTGGCGGGCAGTCCTGCATCAACTGGGCTTTCCGCTCGTGTTCTTCCAGCGCATGGATATCCGCGCTGTGGCACATCAGGCGGGAACGTTGCGATTTGGTGCCGATCCGGCACAATCGGTGTTCGATCCGGATTGCCGCAGCCACGAACTGGACAATCTGTATGTGGCAGATGCCTCATTCATGCCGTCGATTTCCGCCGTCAATCCGTCGTTGACCATCATGGCCAATGCGCTGCGCGTGTCCGACATCCTGCGGCATCGTCTGGCGGTTGGCGCGTGAAATCGCGCCGCCCGCTATTCATTGCCTGTATCTATCTCGCGGGCTTTCTGCAGGGCAGCGCCTTTGTGCTGATTCCGGCGCTGGGCAATACCCTGATGGCGGCGCCTTATCAATTCGGCAGCTCCGCTTACGCGCTGCTGTTTCTGCCGCAGACGACGGGCGCGATTATCGGTGCGGCAGCGGCAGGCTGGGTCCAGGACCTTCTGGGCATGGGGCGGCTGCTGCGTCTGGGGCTTGTCTCCAATCTGCTGGCGATGTTGCTGCTGGCGGGTGCGGCACACAGCGTCGGACAGTCGGCTTATGTCCTGATGCTGGCGGAAAGCCTGCTGCTGGGCCTGGGATTTGGCTGGACACTGGCGGCTATCAATCATTATTCGGCGCATTTTTTCAGTCACTCGGCCACCACCGCCGTTACCTTGCTCAATGCGCTGATCGGAGGCGCCACGGCGCTTTCGCCGTTGCTGCTCAGAGCGCTTCAAACTGGAGAAAACTGGAGCCTCTGGCCAATGGCCTTAGCCATCGGGTTCACCATTGCCGCACTGCCGCGCCTGCCGGACACCAATGACGAAACCCGGTCGGATGTCTGGCCGCGCGGGCTATTGCCGTTTGTCCTGGTAGTGCTGATCTATGCCATCTGCGAAGGGAGTTTCGGCAGTTGGGCCAGTGTTTACCTGAGCGTCGACAAGCACCTCGGGAATCACGCCGGCACGTTAGCGCTGTCCGCATTCTGGGGCAGCATGACGCTGTTTCGCAGTGTGTTGGCGCCGCTGCCGGAACGCTGGATTCCGCGACGGCGCCTGCTGCTGGCATCAGCTGCCGGCATTGCTGCCTGTTTTGCCGCACTGCCGTGGCTGTCAGGAAGCGGAATGCTGGTGGGAATGTTTGCGCTGGCGGGCGCGGCGTGCAGCATTTATTACCCGTTTGCGATGAGCTTGAGTCTCGCGGGTTTCCCCCGGCAACAAACCCGGGTCGCCGGGCTTGTTGTTGCCGCGCTGATGGTGGGCGAGGGCCTGGGTTCCTATGGACTGGGACTGATACAGCGCGCCCAGCGGCTGGACCACATTTACCTCGCCTCTGCGCTTTGGGGATTTCCGCTGTTGATCGGGGCATGGTTCATCAGCCGCCCGCGGGCGGCGTTTGCACCCCCTGCAATGCAGTCCGGCGTTGCGGGAACGCCACGAAGACAGTGAGCACATCGGGATAGAGCACGACAGTGACAAGTAAGGAACGGGTTTCTGCGCCGCACACCAAACGTCTGGCATCGAACAAGTCATAACCGCAGATGATGATCAGGACAACCGGCGCAGCCGTCGGTGGTAGCGGGCACATGCATGACCAAAAATTGGCGATGGCGGCGAGGATGACCATGATCAGGCCGGTAAGCAGCAAGCCGCGAAAAAGCTGGAATCGCGCTTGCAGGTCCGGGCATAAAGAGTCCGGGCTGCCCCGGACCATGACGGCGCCGCCCGCTGACTTGGCAAGGACCGTGGTCCGTTGCCAAGGGCCAGGCTTGCCGTCAGAGCCGTTCCGGAAGGAGGGCGTCAAATCAATCAAGAAATCTGGGGCTTGAAACTCCTGACAGGCCCCCCAATTGCGGTATGTCTTCGCTTTGCCATAATGCTGCGACTGCCGGAACTGGGCCGACTGCAATGAGTTATAGGAAGTGTCTTGCCGCATGGCGCAACCAAGGGCGGTCCGTTATCCGGCCCGTCGGGTGATCCGGTACCGCATTTTTCTGATCTCTTTGCCTCTAACATCGTAATTTCACTGCCTATTTTCCACCCGAACGCTTGACCCGGTGTTCTGAACGGGTATAGTGTTCATCAAATGAACACGGAACGGGATCGGGAGGATGCGTTGACCCTGGAAATTCTGGACGTTGTCCAGAAGCAGAGCGACGTCAGTCAGCGCCATCTGGCGCGACATCTGGGCGTGGCCCTGGGGCTTGCGAATTCCTACCTGAAGCGCTGCGTGCGCAAGGGTCTCATCAAGATCACCGAAGCCCCGGCCAACCGTTACCTCTATTACCTTACTCCCAAAGGTTTCGCGGAAAAGAGCCGGCTCACGGCCCAGTATCTGACCTATTCCTTTTCGTTCTACCGGCAGGCCGGCGAGTCCTGTCTTCGTGTTTTCGATGATTGTCAGGCGCGAGGCTGGAAACGCCTGTTGCTATGTGGAGTTTCCGACCTGGCGGAGATCGCGACCCTGCGCGGGATCGAGCGGGACCTCATGATCGTCGGCTTCTACGATCCGCAGGCTGAGCGCAAGCGGTTTCTCGATCGTCCGGTGTGGGACACGCTTGAGACGGCGGATGATCACGACGCCTGTGTGGTAACGGATTTCCTGGCGCCTCAGGTGATGTATGACCACCTGACAGGACAGGTGGCGCAGGACCGAATCCTGGTGCCGGACGTGCTGGGATTGACGCCGGGCGAGGGCGCGTAGCGGCATCCGACAGTTCCGGTGGTACGCGATTCCGGGGTTGTCGTTGCATATCGGGACAGAAAGTGTGCGGAGCATGCTCTGCATGGCGGTAGCGTGCCTGAAAGCCTGGTGCGGTTATAGTCTGAATTTGCTGCGTCCTTGCCTCGCCGTCAGCCGATGGGGTACTTTGTGTCTTCCAAAGCCGAGTATTTCTGATACTACAAAATTCAAATTGGGAAATCCGGGCTCCTAGTGTGACTATCCATCCAGTAATTCTTTCCGGCGGCTCGGGCACACGATTGTGGCCGCTGTCGCGCGAGCACTATCCAAAGCAGCTGCTGCCGCTGGTGCGCGAGCTGACGCTGTTGCAAGAGACTGCCACGCGTCTGAACGGGCTTAAGGACGTTGCCGATCCGTTGTTCGTCTGCAACGAGGAACACCGTTTTTTGGTGGCAGAGCAGGTTCGCCAGATCAACAAGGCGGCCGCCGGAATATTGCTCGAGCCGGTCGGGCGCAACACGGCACCGGCCATCACCCTTGCGGCCCTGGCATTGGTAAAGAACGGGCAGGACGCCGTGATGCTGGCCATGCCTGCCGATCATGTCATCCAGGATAACGCGGCATTTGGTCGCGCCGTCGAGTGCGGCGCGAGGCTTGCGCAGGACGATTTTTTGGTCACCTTCGGGATCGTGCCGCATGCGCCGGAAACCGGCTACGGCTACATCAGAAGGGCGGACCCGATCAAAACAGCCAATGTGCCGGACAACAGCAGCCCAGTCTATCGTGTTGGCGAATTTGTCGAGAAACCCGATGCAGCGACGGCGCAAGGCTACGTGGAATCCGGCGATTACCTCTGGAACAGCGGCATTTTCATGTTGCGCGCGACGGTGTGGCTGAATGAGATTGCGCGCTTTCGCCCCGATATCGCGCAGGCCTGTGGGCTCGCTTTTGAGCGTGGGCAAAAGGATGCCGATTTTTATCGCATCGACAAAACTGCATTCAGCGCGTGTCCCAGCGATTCCATCGACTACGCGGTTATGGAAAAGACTGATCGCGCCGCGGTTGTGCCGCTCGATGCCGGCTGGTCGGACATTGGTGCGTGGTCGACCTTGTGGGAAGTGTCGCCGCATGACGCGAACGGCAATGTTATTCAAGGGGATGTGGAAACGCATACCACACGCAACACACTCCTCATCGCTCAACACCGTTTTCTTGCCGCAATCGGACTTGAGGATGTGATCGTTGTCGAAACTGCCGATGCGGTTCTCGTGGCGCACAAGAACAGCGCGCAGGACGTGAAAGAAATCGTCAATCGGCTGAAACAGCGCAAGCGCCCTGAATACAAGATGCACCGCAAGGTCTTCCGCCCCTGGGGTTCGTATGAAGGTGTCGATGCGGGCCTGCGTTTTCAGGTCAAGCGCATTATCGTCAATCCTGGCGCTGCGCTGTCGCTGCAAATGCACCACCACAGAGCGGAGCACTGGATTGTGGTAACCGGCACCGCCCGCGTGACCCGGGGGGAGGAGGTTTTTCTTATTTCTGAAAACCAGTCCACCTACATTCCCCTTGGCACCAGGCATCGCCTGGAAAATCCAGGCACGATCCCGCTTGAAATGATCGAAGTCCAATCCGGGGGTTATCTCGGAGAAGATGACATTGTGCGCTTTGATGACCGCTACAACAGACAGTGACGCGGATGCCGAACAGTAGAGACGTGATCTGGCATCATGCGACGGTGACACGCGCACGTCGCGAATCCATGAATGGCCACAAAAGCGCGGTGTTGTGGTTTACGGGCTTATCGGGAGCCGGAAAATCGACCCTTGCCCACGCAGTGGAAGAACGCCTGCATTACAGCGGTTGTCGTACGTTTGTTTTCGACGGCGACAATGTGCGCCATGGCTTGTGTCAGGACCTCGGATTTTCAATGGAGGATCGACATGAAAACATCAGGCGCATCGGGGAGATGTCCAAATTATTTATCGAGGCCGGCGTCATCGCATTGACGGCTTTCATCTCCCCGTTTCGGTCGGATCGTCAGCGTGTACGCGATATCGTTGGCGACAGCGATTTTCTCGAGATCTACTGCAGATGTTCGCTGGAAGAATGTGAAAGGCGCGACGTCAAGGGACTCTATGGCAAAGCGCGAGCGGGCCTCATCAAGGAATTTACTGGCATCTCCTCTCCGTATGAGGAGCCGCTTGCCGCGGATCTGGTGATCGATACCGAGAACGAAGGGCTGGACAAAAGTGTTGAGCGAGTGTGTGCACTGCTTCTGGAAAGAGGTTGTATCAACCGGGCATCGGTCGGTCAGACTGTGCCGCGGGAGTCGCGACAGCCTTAGGCTGGAGTGATCGAAATTTCTGGGTGGTTACATCTTCCCATGAATTTAGTTTCATCAGATGAATTTGTTTGGGTTGTCTTGGCGACGAGGCTTTCTGCGACTGAAGCGGTAAGAAACAGACCGGATAGATTTCAATGAAGAAAGCGCTGATAACGGGTATCACCGGTCAGGATGGGGCGTATCTGGCGGAATTTCTGTTGTCGAAAGGATACGAGGTTCACGGCATCAAACGTCGCACTTCACTTTTCAACACCGATCGCATCGATCACCTGTATCAGGACCCGCACGAAACCGGTCGTCGATTCGTGCTTCATTATGGCGACATGACCGATTCAAGCAGCCTCGTGCGTGTCATCCAGCTGGTACAGCCCGACGAAATCTACAATCTCGCGGCACAAAGTCATGTCGCTGTTTCTTTCGAGGAGCCGGAATATACTGCAAATTCCGATGCTCTCGGGACCTTGCGTCTCCTAGAAGCAATTCGCATTCTGGGGCTGGAGAAGAAGACCCGCTTTTACCAGGCGTCGACCTCGGAGCTATTCGGCAAAGTGCAGGAGATTCCCCAGAAGGAAACTACGCCGTTCTATCCGCGTTCGCCCTATGCAGTGGCGAAGCTCTATGCCTACTGGATTACCATCAATTACCGGGAAGCATACGGCATGTATGCCTGTAACGGCATACTGTTCAACCACGAATCGAAAGTGCGCGGTGAAACTTTCGTCACGCGCAAGATCACGCGCGCCCTGGCGCGTATTGCCCTGGGCCTCCAGGATTGCCTGTACCTCGGCAATCTCGATTCGAAGCGTGACTGGGGGCATGCGAAAGATTATGTAGAGATGCAGTGGCTCATGCTGCAGCAGGAAAAGCCGGAAGATTTCGTCATTGCAACTGGCCAGCAGTTCTCGGTACGTGATTTCGTCAACGCGGCCGCGCTCGAGCTTGGTATTGCTCTTGAGTGGGAAGGCAGTGGTGTTGAGGAAAGCGGAGTGGTCAGCGAGACCAAGCGCGCGGAATTTTCCGCTCTCAAGAAAGGCAAGACGATCGTGCGCGTGGATCCGCGCTACTTCCGGCCGACGGAAGTGGAAACGCTGCTCGGCGATGCCACAAAGGCCAGATCCAAGCTCGGCTGGAGTCCGCGCATTACTTTTGGTGAACTTGTTTCGGAGATGATGCGGGAAGATCTCAAATCCGCCGAACGTGATGATCTTGTTCGGCGTCATGGGTACGCCAGTTACGACTACAACGAATAGCCATAGGTTCGCGACGCCTCGTGGATCGACAACGCTATGGTATGAGGCAAAGAGAACCGGCCAAAGCCAGTTTGACACAGTCGAATCATGATTGATCCGTCGCGGAATTCATCCGTGGTTTATGTTGTTTTCTTGAGCAGATCCGGACTCTAATGGATAAAAGCGCGCGTATCTATGTGGCCGGACATCGTGGCCTCGTTGGATCTGCGATTGTTCGACGCTTGGGTGCGCGCGGGTATATCAATTTGATTACCCGTACACATGCGGAGCTGGATCTTACGGATCAGCGGGCAGTGGGCGAATTCTTTGAGCGGGAAAGACCAGAATACGTCTTTCTTGCAGCGGCCAAGGTCGGTGGGATTCATGCAAACAATGCCTATCCAGCTGAATTTATCCACCAGAATCTCGCAATACAAACTAATGTGATTCATGAGTCGTGGCGCAGCAACGTGAGGCGCCTGCTGTTTCTGGGTTCATCGTGTATTTATCCGCGTGATTGCCCGCAGCCAATCAGGGAGGAATATCTTCTCACTGGACCATTGGAAGCCACGAATCGGCCTTATGCATTGGCAAAAATCGCCGGAATCGAAATGTGCTGGTCATACAATCGTCAGTACGGCACAAAGTATCTTGCCGTTATGCCCACGAATCTCTATGGCCCCGGCGATAACTACGATCTCGTCAATTCGCACGTGATGCCTGCGTTGATCCGGAAGATGCACGAGGCGAAGAGCAGCGGGAGCGGAGAGGCCACGATCTGGGGGACAGGAACGCCTCGACGTGAATTTCTGTACAGCGATGACATGGCGGACGCGTGCGTGTTTCTCGCAGGCCTTTCGGATAAAGAATTCGATGAAGCGCTGTATCCGTCGGCGAGCAGGGAGCCGCCGCTTATTAATATTGGTTGCGGTTCTGACCTGACCATCCGCGATCTGTCGGAAAAAATTGCACAAGCCGTCGGTTTTGAGGGGAAGCTCGTTTTTGATACCAGCAAGCCTGACGGTACGCCGCGTAAACTCCTGGACATTTCGAGACTGGCATCGTTGGGTTGGCATGCGAAAGTAGCGCTGCCAGACGGCATCCGCATGGCCTACAGCGATTGGCTCGGAAAAATGGCCGATCAGTATTCGCACGAACTGCACGAGTAGAGGAATGCCGCTCTTGAAAAGTGACTGCGGGAGTTATTGTCAAACGTCGTGCGCGGCAGTGTGCGTTGTCCCTTCCTATGGATATGAGACTATAAGTGTTTGCCGTAGTTAGGAACCTGATCATTGAATTTGTAACGTAGATAGGTACTTATCGTGTTTAATGGAAAAGCGATTCTGATAACAGGCGGGACGGGCTCTTTTGGGAGAGAATTCGTCAGTAAACTTCTTGCTGAGTACCAGCCCAAACGCGTGGTGGTGTTTTCGCGCGATGAATTGAAACAGTTCGAAATGCAGCAGGAATTTGATTCGCCGGTGATGCGTTTCTTCATCGGTGACGTGCGGGATCCCGTTCGGCTAGTGCAAGCCATGCGAGGAATTGACTATGTTGTTCACGCTGCAGCTCTCAAGCAGGTGCCGGCGGCAGAATACAATCCCATGGAGTGCATTAAAACAAACATCCACGGTGCCGAAAATGTCATCCAGGCCGCGTTGGAAAACGAAGTTGAAAGAGTGATTGCGCTGTCTACCGACAAGGCAGCGAATCCGGTAAATCTTTACGGAGCAACAAAGCTTGCATCGGACAAGCTTTTCGTTGCAGCAAACAACATCGCTGGCGGTCATCGCACGCGATTCGCGGTAGTGCGGTATGGGAACGTCGTCGGATCACGTGGGTCGGTCGTTCCATTTTTTAAAAAGCTCGTTGCCGAGGGCGTTAAAGAACTGCCCGTTACCGATCCGAGAATGACGCGCTTCTGGATTACCCTGAAGAATGGTGTGGAATTTGTCGTCAAGAACTTTCAACGTATGCAGGGCGGTGAGATCTTTGTACCAAAAATTCCTTCCATGCGAATTCTGGATCTTGTCGAATCCATGGCGCCGGGAATCAAGGCCAAAGTCATCGGCATCCGTCCTGGTGAAAAGTTGCACGAGATCATGTGTCCGGCGGACGACTCGCATTTGACGCTGGAGTTTCGTGACCATTTTGTCATCCGGCCAAGCATCAGTTTTGCTCACTCAGTCAACTTCGAATCAAACCCAATCGGCGAACACGGGAAGCCGGTGCCAGAGGGGTTCGTGTATGAATCAGGAACCAATCCGCACTTCCTGACGGTTGACCAGCTGCGGGCAATGAACGGTTCATGAAAACAATTCCGTACGGTCGTCAGGATATCAATGAAGATGATATCCGCGCCGTCGTCGAAGTGTTGCATTCGGACTGGATTACCCAGGGACCCGCTATCGAGCGCTTCGAACAGTGCGTGCGCGAATATTGTGGAGCACTGCATGCCGTCGCAGTCTGCAATGCTACGGCAGCGCTGCATCTTGCATGCCGCGCCCTCGGGCTTGGTCCAGGTGATACTCTGTGGACGTCGCCCAATACATTCGTCGCCTCGGCGAACTGTGCCCTGTATTGCGGAGCGAGCGTGGATTTCGTCGATATCGATCCGCGCAGTTACAACATGAATGTCGAGGCGTTGGAGTCAAAGCTTCAGCAAGCAAAGCGAAACAATCGGCTTCCAAAGATTGTCGTCCCTGTCCATTTTGCCGGACAGCCCTGCGATATGCGCCGCATCAAGGAACTGGCTGACAGTTATGGATTCAGCGTCATTGAAGATGCGGCGCATGCAATTGGCGCGGAGTATCTGGGCAGAAAAGTAGGGGCCTGTGAGCATTCCGACATCACCGTGTTCAGTTTTCATCCTGTCAAGATTATCACGACCGGCGAGGGCGGGATGCTCATGACAAATCGGGAAGATCTTGCGAAGAAGTTGCTTTCGCTGCGTAGTCACGGGATTACGCGTGATGTCACCAAGTTTCGCGGTGAGGAGAGAAGCGGCTGGTACTACGAACAGACCGAACTTGGATACAACTACCGCATGACAGATATCCAAGCCGCGCTCGGAACGAGTCAAATGCGGCGCTTGGAAGGATTTGTGCAACGACGCCGTCAGCTGGCGGGGCGTTACGACGCAGCGTTCGCCGGGATGCCGATTATCTCTCCATGGCAAGCGCCGGATAGTCTGTCTGCCTTTCATCTTTACCCGATTCAGGTCGATGCGACGTGCACAAACAGGACGCGACGGGAAGTATACGACGCATTGCAGAAAGATGGCATCCGGGTGAATGTGCACTACATTCCGGTTCATACTCAGCCTTACTACCAGGAGTTCGGATTCAAGGAGGGCGATTTTCCGGAGGCGGAACGTTACTATCGGAGCGCGATCAGTCTTCCGATGTATACCACGCTGAGCGATGCCGATCAGGACATCGTGATTGGTGCGTTCGGGCAGTTATTCGGATGAAACTCGGTCTTGGCACTGTGCAGTTCGGGACCGACTATGGTGTTTCCAATGTCGGCGGGAAAGTATCGAGGGAAAAGATCGCCGAAATATTGGCATTGGCCGACAGTACTGAAATTGACTTTCTTGACACGGCGCCGGGTTATGGAGACAGCGAGAAGGTCCTGGGTGAAAACGGCGTGACCGGTAGGCGGTTTCGTATCGTAACCAAGACGCCTGGATTGCGGAATGCAGGGGGCAGGGATATTGAAGTCGCCGTGCGCGACTCCGTTCTCAAATCGCTTGCGCAACTCGGCTGCAAAAAGATTTATGGGATCCTGATTCATCATGCCGACGACTTGATTGGCCCGTATGGCACGTCGATTCTTGAAGCGCTGACAACCGTCAAGAATTGCGGAGTTGTGGAGAAGATCGGGGTCTCTGTCTATGATAGCGGGCAAATTGACGAGGTGCTGAAAAGGAAATGGGTTCCGGACATCATTCAATTGCCTATCAATGTCTTGGATCAAAGACTCGTAAAAAACGGCTATTTGAAAAAGTTAAAGAACCTTGGGGTTGAAATACACGCTCGATCCCTGTTCCTGCAAGGTCTGCTGCTAATGGATGCCGATCGCATTCCCGATTATTTTCGCAATGAAAGCGGTCATTTTGTGGATTACGCCAAGTTCCTCGCTGATAAACAATTGTCGCGCATCGAGGCCGCGCTCGGTTTCATAAAACAACAGCAGGAAATTGATGTCGCTATTGTTGGCGTGACGGATCCGGAGGAACTAACCGAGATAGTTGCTGCTTGGAGATCTCAGAAAGCTCTTACGCTGGACATGTCCCGATTTGGTTTGTCGGACGAAGCGATTATCAATCCGTCGAAATGGCGATTTTCCAGGTGTTTGAAACGTTGATGTAAGAGGAAGCCAATGAATCTGAAACGATCAAAAGAACTTCTTGAAAGAGCATACAAGGTAATTCCGTCTGCCACGCAGACCTTTTCAAAAGGACCGAATCAGTGGGTGCGCGGTGTTGCGCCTCATTTCCTTGAAATGGGCGAAGGTGCATGGGTGTGGGACGTCGACGGAAACAAGTTTCTTGACTATTTAATGGCGCTCGGCCCCATCATTCTCGGCTACAACAATACCGAAATTAATGCCGCCATTGGTGCGCAGTTGAAGAAGGGCATTGTATTTAGCCAGATGAATCCATTGGAAGTTGAAGTGGCGGAAATTCTGTCGGAATTGATTCCGTGTGCAGAAATGGTGCGGTTTGCGAAGAATGGTTCAGATGCCACATCCGGAGCAGTGCGCGCTGCGCGCGCATACACTGGGAGAGATCGAATCGCGTATTGCGGATATCATGGATGGCATGATTGGTATATCGGCACGACAACGCGAAATCTCGGAGTGCCGAAGGCTGTTCAGGAATTGACTCACACGTTCAAGTATAACGATTTGCCTTCTCTGCAAGAAGTATTCGCAACTCACCCTGGGGAAATTGCGGCCGTAATCATGGAACCGGTCGGCGTGGAAGCGCCAGCAAACGGATTCCTCGAGGGTGTGAAGCAGCTTGCGCACACTAATGGCGCACTCTTGGTCTTTGACGAGATCGTAAATGGTTTTCGGATGTCACTAGGCGGAGCACAAGCGTATTTCAACGTAACTCCGGATATGGCTTGCTTTGGCAAGGCCATGGCAAACGGTATGCCACTCGCAGCCGTTGTTGGTTCTCGCGACGTAATGGAAATCTTTGACAAGATATTTTTTTCGGGGACCTTTGGCGGTGAGACTCTGTCGCTGGCGGCCTGCAGGGAAACGATCAACATTATGAGGCGAGATGACGGTATACAGCACCTGTGGAAAGTCGGTGAGAGGCTTGTGCAGGGAACTAAGCGTTTGATAGGCAAGCATCATCTGGATGAAAGCCTGGTCTGTGTGGGTTATGCACCGCGCTCAGTGTTGGCATTTCCTCATTCGGATGAACAGGAGGCACGCTTGCGGCGGAGTTACTTCATGCAAGAGTGCATAAAGCAAGGCCTTCTGTTTTTTGGAAGTCAGAATCCAACAATGTCTCATCATGATGCGGAAATCGATTTTACTCTGGACGTCTATGACAAATCGATGCAAAAGTTTGCGGATGCATTGTCTGACAATGCCTTCTCGAATCGTCTCGAAGGCCTTTGTGTGGAACCGATATTTCGCAAAGCTTGATTAGGCGCAATATGACCCTAGCCGTTATCCAAGCACGCATGACGTCGACCCGGTTGCCCGGCAAAGTGCTGATGAAAGTACTCGATAAGAGTCTTCTTGAGTGGCAGATTGCGAGGCTGCGCATGGCAAGGTCAATTTCGAGTATTGTGATTGCAACTACAACCAACAAGACGGACGATGCGATTGAAGATGAGTGCCGCCGATTGTCCGTTGGGTGTTTTCGGGGTGACGAGCATGACGTGTTGTCCAGGTTTTACGAGACAGCAAGAAGAGAGGAGGTTGCCGAATTATTTCGTTTGACGGGCGATTGTCCTCTGGTGGATCCGGAAATTATTGATCATGTATACAGAGTGTTCAGGGAAGGCAAGTATGACTACGTGAATACGGGATCGACGTTTAGCGAAGGCGTCGACGCGGAAATACTCGGCTTTGAAGCACTTCAGACGGCATGGTCGCTTGCCGAGACTGGTGCGCAACGAGAACATGTGACGCTATATATCAATCAGAACCGCCACAGGTTTCGATGCCTTACGCTGGAGAACAGTGTTGATGACAGTGCTTTCCGGTTTACAGTGGATGAACCCGCCGACTTTGAGGTAGTTAAGGCTATCCTGGAAGGGATTTTTCCGGCCAAACCGGATTTCCGCACAAACGATGTGAAAGCATTTCTCAAAAACAACCCGGAGGTGGCTTCACGTAATGTGAACATTGTCAGAAACGAAGGTTTGATCAAGTCACTTCGTGACGATGGTGTTGAATTTACGAGGGGGTAGCGAGCATTGAGCAACTTATTGAATATTGGCGGTCGTACCGTAGGCATGGGCCAGCCATGTTTTGTCATCGCAGAAGCTGGAAGCAATCATAACCGGGATCTTGACACCGCAAGGGCACTTATCGACGCTGCAGTGCAAGCTGGTGCCGACGCGGTGAAGTTTCAGACGTTCTCGGCGGACAGCATGGCGGCAAGGACGGATCACCCGATCGCAAGTATCGCAGACGAATTCAGCAAGTTTGGTTCGACTTTGCACGAACTGTACAGGAAAGTTGAATTGCCAAGGGAATGGCAGGATATTCTCGCAAGATATGCATCTGCAAAGGGAATCATCTTTCTGTCGACGCCTTTTGACAAAGGCGCGGCCGATGAGCTGGATGCACTTGGAGTGCCATGTTTCAAGATTGCATCATTCGAACTGGTTGATCTGCCGCTCCTTCGTCACGTGGCGCGGAAGGGGAAACCAGTCATTATATCTACGGGAATGGCAACAATTGCCGACATCGAAGATGCGGTTGGGGCAATTGAGAGCCAAGGAAATAGGCAAATCGGGATTCTTCATTGTGGAATTGAATACCCGCCACGATGGGAAGATGTCCATTTAAGGGCGATGGAAACAATTGGGCTGGCATTTCCGTATCCCGTTGGTTACTCGGATCATACCCTTGGAATCACTATTCCTATTGCGGTGGCAGCGCGGGGCGGCAGCATTATTGAAAAGCATTTTACGCTCGACAAAACAATGGACGGACCTGATCATCGTTTTGCTCTTGATCCATCCGAACTCAAGCAAATGGTTGAGGGAATCCGCGCCGTGGAAAAGGCTCTGGGTGGTTCACGCAAACAGCCTGTCGAGGCAGAACTAAAATACCTGCAGAGATGAAGAAGAAGCCTGTTCGCGGCCATTGACATTTTGCCTGGCACTCTGATTCAAGAGGAGATGATTTCCGTTTTGCGACCAGGCGTGGGATTGGCGCCCAAGCATCTTGAGGTGATCGTTGGCCGCG
>JAJXUF010000353.1 GCA_021783175.1 Pseudomonadota bacterium | reverse complement strand
CGAAGAAGCCTTTGAACGCCGCGCCGACATCACTCCGCGCAATGTCGACGCCCAGTTGAAAGAAACCATCGACACCGTCATCGAATATCTCGACAAAGGCAAACTGCGCGTGGCCGAAAAGATCGACGGCCATTGGGTTACCCACCAATGGGTCAAGAAGGCAGTTCTGCTTTCTTTCCGCATCGAGGACAATGCCTTCATCAAGGGCGGCTTCACCAATTATTTCGACAAGGTGCCCTCCAAATTCGCCGACTACAATTCCAAGGAATTCCGCGAAGGCGGCTTCCGCGTGGTTCCGCCTGCGGCTGCTCGCCGCGGTGCTTATATCGCCAAGAACGTGGTGCTGATGCCCTCTTACTGCAACATCGGCGCTTATGTGGACGAAGGCACCATGGTGGATACCTGGGCCACCGTCGGTTCCTGTGCACAGATCGGCAAGAATGTTCATCTCTCCGGCGGTGTCGGCATCGGCGGCGTGCTGGAACCGGTGCAGGCCAATCCCACAATTATCGAAGACAACTGCTTCATCGGCGCCCGCTCGGAAATCGTCGAAGGCGTGATCGTGGAAGAAGGCGCCGTGATCTCCATGGGCGTGTTCATCGGCCAAAGCACCAAGATCTACGACCGTGAAACCGGCCAAGTGCACTATGGCCGTGTTCCCGCAGGCTCCGTCGTCGTCAGCGGCAGCCTGCCTTCCGCCGATGGCAAGTACAGCTTGTACTGCGCAGTCATTGTCAAAAAAGTGGATGCAAAGACATTGGGCAAAGTGGGCATCAACGAACTACTGCGCGGAATCTAATCAGGATTCAGGAACCGGGATTCTGGATTTGACCAAATCCCAATTCCCAGATCCACAATCCTGCTTCTGAGGTGAAAACATGATCATTACGCCACTGCTGCAACTTGCCGCTGAAAAGCAGGCCTCCGACTTGTTCTTGTCGGTCGGCGCGCCGATCAATATCAAGATCGACGGCGTGGTCATGCCGGTGAATGCCCAGAAGCTCGACGAAGAAACGGTCAAGCGCATCGTCTACGAGATGATGACCGAGCGACAGATTGCCGAATACGAGCTGAACATGGAGATGAACTTTTCCTTCCGTGTGCCCAACATCGGCAACTTCCGCGTCAACGTATTCCGCCAGCGCAGCAGCGTCGCCATGGTCATCCGCTATGTGCGCGGCGATGTGCTCAACGTGGAAGAGCTGAACCTGCCGCTGGTACTCAAAGAACTTGTGATGGAAAAACGTGGCCTGGTGCTGATGGTCGGCGCCACCGGGTCGGGCAAGTCCACTACGCTGGCAGCCATGATTCAGCACCGCAACGAGACGCAGAGCGGACATATCCTGACCATCGAGGATCCGCTCGAGTACATGTTCCGGCACAACAAGTCGATCGTGAACCAGCGCGAAGTCGGGACCGACACCGTGAACTACGAGGCCGCCTTGGTCAGTGCCATGCGGGAGGCACCGGATGTGCTGATGGTCGGCGAAATCCGCGATCGCGAAACCCTCAAGCATGCGCTGATCTTTGCGCAAACCGGACACTTGTGCCTGTCCACCCTGCACGCCAACAACAGTTACCACGCGCTCAACCGCATGGTGAATTTTTTCCCCTACGATGCCCGCAACAGCATCCTCTCCGACCTTTCGCTGTGCCTGCGTGCCGTCATTTCGCAACGCCTGATTCGCAACCCGCAGGGCAAACTGATTCCGGCCGTGGAAGTGCTGCTGAATTCCGCACTCGTCGCCGACCTGATCAAAAGCGACCAGATCGACCAAATCCGCGACGCGATCGAGCAAAGCGTCTCCCTGGGTTCGCAGACTTTCGAGCAGGCGCTGTACAAACTTTTCAAATCCGGCCACATCAGCAAAGAAGACGCGTTGCGCAATGCCGATTCCGCCAGCAATCTGTCTTCATTGATCGACTACTCGCAAACCAGCAAGATGAAGGTGTATGACCCGAGCGCAAACCCCGCAGAAAAGACCGCCTCATCCGCCGCGGTCAAGTTTGACGGTATCAAGCTCAATATCGAAGTGCCGGATTCTGGCACATGAAGTTATACGGTATCCCCAACTGCGGCACAGTGAAAAAAGCGCGCGCCTGGCTGGACGAGCATGGCATTGCTTATGAATTTGTCGACTACAAAAAGCAAACCATCACAGAAGCCATGCTCTCGGGCTGGCTGAAGCAAGTCGGCTGGCAGAGACTATTGAAGAAGACCGGCCCGACCTGGGGGCAATTACCCGATGCGGTAAAGGCTTCGATCAGGGATGATGCCACCGCCCTGCCTGTGCTGCTCGATAAGCAGAACGTCATCAAACGTCCGGTGCTGGAACACAATGGGAAAGTGCTGGCAACCGGCTTCAGCGGGCGTGACGGCAATGCCCCGGCGGAATATGAAAATCTGCTTGCCCGCCCCTCCCCCCAACCCTCTCCCAAGCGGGCGAGGGAGCAAACGAATAATAGCGATTGATAGAATCCCTAAACCGACTACGAAAACCTGGATCTTTGAACGATACAAAATGAGCGACACTCTCGACCTGACCAAACAACTCATCTCCCGCCATTCGCTCACCCCCATGGATGACGGTTGCATCGACATCATCGGGGCTCG
>JAJXUF010000018.1 GCA_021783175.1 Pseudomonadota bacterium | reverse complement strand
ATCTAGATCTTACCTTCCAGCAGCAAATGAATCGTGTCGTAGCCGACTCCGAGGACGCGCGGATCGACGGCTCCGCCGACACCGACAACGAGGCCGCCTATTGCAGGCCACCACATCCAGTGAATGGGAAGATGTTTGAACAAGTCCTCGCATGCATAGACCAGCAGCGTCATGAGGCCCGATCCAAGACCGGCCAGGAGCCCGACGAGTAGCGCCGCAAGCATGACTTTCGGCCCGAGGAAGGCGTGAGGCGGTACGGCGAAGAGCGGACCATTGCCCAGCAGAAAGGGACGCAATGCAGCGGCTACCGCCGCGGCAACCGCCACCGGGATGACGCTTCGCGGTTTCCATTCGAACAGCAGCAACTCGACCGCCAGAAGCACTGCCGCGACGGGAGTTGCGAATATCCCGGCCATACCGGCTGCGGCACCGGCAACAAGAAGGGTCTTGCGTTCGGTGGCGGAGACGTGGAAGAGCTGCGCGAACAGCGAGCCGAATGCGCCGCCGGTCATGATAATCGGCCCTTCGGCGCCGAATGGACCGCCCGATCCGATGGATATCGCGGAGGAGAGCGGTTTGAGCAGCGCCACTTTCGGTTGCATGCGGCTGCGGCCGATCAAAATGGCCTCGAGCGCCTCGGGAATGCCATGGCCGCGGATCTTGTCAGATCCGTAGCGTGCCATGAGACCGATGATCAATCCGCCGGCTGGCGGTATCAACGCGATCCAGTGACCGAGGTAACGGTCGGTCGGCGGCAACAGAACCGGAGAGAAACGCGCATAGAACAGAAGGTTCGTGATTACGCCAATCAGCCATACAAGGGCGTAGGCCACGACCGCACCGACAGCGCCGATGATCGCGGCGAGCCCCGAAAGCAACAACACGCGCCAATCGCGCGTGAAATCGGACAGTCGGTCCTTTTCTGGCATGGCAGGCTTTCCCGCCAACGGTGACTGAAGCATGCAGGTAAGAGAGGTGTGTGTGCAGACATATCGTAACACGATATAGCTGAGGATGGCCAATGGATAAGCCGATGAGTTGTTGCTGCGGTAGGTCGGAATTGCCGCGGGAAAGGCGGGTGATTGATGCCGGGAATCTATCTGGCGAACAACTGGCTCATGTCGGCGAAAGCTTTGAACTCGAGCGCGTTGCCGCTCGGGTCGAGCACAAAGAGCGTGGCCTGCTCGCCGACCTCACCCTTGAAGCGGATTCCGGGTTCAATGACGAACGTGACACCGGCGGCGCGCAGACGCTGCGCGATTTCATGCCACTGGTCCATGCGCAGTACGACGCCGAAATGCGGTACCGGCACATCGTGGCCGTCTACCGGGTTATGGCTGCGCACGCCGGATTGCCCGGTGCCGAGATGCGCCACGATCTGGTGACCATACAGATTGAAATCTACCCAGGCGGTGTCGCTGCGTCCTTCCGGGCAGCCGAGGATGCCGCCATAGAAAGCGCGCGCCGCAGCCAGATCGTGAACGGGAAAGGCGTAATGGAACGGGTTTTCCATAACTCGCCGAAGATGCGCGTCAGTCCTTGGGTTGCAGGCGCAGCGACGCGGAATTGATGCAGAAGCGCAGGCCGGTGGGGCGTGGTCCGTCTTCGAACACGTGCCCGAGATGCGCGCCGCACTGGCTGCAGTGCACTTCCACGCGCTGCATGTAGAGGCTTTTATCCGTTTCGGTTCCCACGCTGTCCGGCTGTAACGGCTGCCAGAAACTCGGCCAGCCGCTGCCGGAGTCGTATTTGGTTTGTGAATCGAAAAGCTCCGCGCCGCAGCACACGCAGCGGTAGATGCCGCTGTCCTTGCAGCTGTTGTACTCGCCGGTGAATGCGCGTTCCGTGCCTTTTTCCCGGGTAATGCGGAACTGCTCGGGGGTGAGTTGCTGGCGCCATTCGGCATCGGTTCTGCTGATTTTCGGTTTCAAGCATTCCTCCACGGGCGCAGCATCAGTGGTGTGCGCTGGGTATGGGCTGGTAATGCAACGACAAGTCAGTAGGCAAGCGTAAAAGCATCAGAATTCGCTCCACATGCGCACCAGATTAACGTATGCCGCATTGACGCGCGCTGTTTCGGGGGCTTGCGGCGACTTGGCAAGCAGCGTCTCACGTGCCTCGTTGAGTCCATAGAGCAGCTCGCGCCGCGTCGCGTCGCGCACCAGGCTTTGCACCCAGGTGACGGCCACCAGACGCTCACCGCGCGTGACAGGGGCGACGCGGTGAATGCTCGAGGCTGGGTACATGACAGCGTCCCCGGCCGGCAGCTTTACCTGGCTGCTGCCGAACTGAGTGTGTACTTCGAGCTCCCCGCCGTCGTACATCTCCGGCGCATTGATGAAAACGGTGATTGCGATATCCGAGCGGTAGAGCATGCCGTCGGCGCCCATGATGGGATCGTCGACGTGATCGCCATATTCGCGCCCTGGTTGGTAGCGTGCATAGTACGGCGCGGCCACCTTAAGCGGCATGGCACCGCTGCGGTAAACAGGATGCGCGACCAGCTTGCCCATGACCAGGTTATTGAGCCGGGTGAGGTCGTGCGAGCTGCGATCTACTTCCTCGTTGTTTTTCACGCGCCGGGCGGCGGTTCCGGCAGAAAGCTTGCCGTCGACAAAGCGTGACTCGGCGAGTACCTGCCTGACGGTATCGAGTTCCGGCTGAGTGAGCACCGCGGGAATGCGCAGCATCATTGATCTTGTCTCAAGAGACGAGGCGCGAGCGCGCAGCACCGGAATCAAGCGCCTGACGCGCAGCGTGGGCCGCGTCGGCGAGTGAGGCATGGCGCCGCAGGTGCCACAGACAGATGGCCGCGGCATAGACCAGGCTGTCGCGCGTGGGTCCGGCGGCGCCTTCAAGCGCAGCGATGCCGGCACGCGCCGCAGCCTGTGCGGCCGCAGCGGTATCAAGCTTTACGCTCTCGTCGCCTTCCGGCGGCGCAAGCTCAACCGGCAATGGTGTTGCGCGCCATGGCTGATCAATGCCAAGACTGGTCGGATCGATGTCGATTGACTGCTCCTCGCCGCGATCGTGGTAGTAGAAAAGCTTTCCGGCCTGTCGCAGCGACGGAATGACGCCGCCTTCGATGCCACGCACAAGCATAGCGGAATCGAATCCGGCGCGGCGCGCCAGCATGGCGTAAATGCGCGGATAGGGCTTGTGCACGTAACCGGTCATCAGGTGAGTGCGCATACGCCCGCGCACTGGACCGGTTAGCGTTTCGACAGTTGTCAGCACCTGCCGCTTTACCATCAGTTTGCGCAGGCCGATCAGACCGTGCAAGGGCGGGCAAAAGACCTTTTGATCCACATACGCCCAGCCGATGGAAGAATCCGCGATGCGTGCTGCGGCCTGCTGCGGCGACAGGTCAACCGGTACACCGGCGGCACGCAGAACCTGGCGGTGGGTGACGCCGTATTTGGGGCCGATGCTCTCCATGCCGTGGGAAACTGCGGGCACACCACAGGCTGCCAGAAGCGGTGGCAGAAACGGGGAGGCCGGCAGGCAGCGACTATAGCCATCGTAAGGATCGGCGATGTCTACGACGTCATCCACGGCAGCGGTGGCCGTGCGCGTCACGTCACGCAATGCGTCCAGCACACCCAGGTTCTCAGCATCGGTTTCACGCTTCATGCGCAAGGCTATGAAGAAAATGCCTGCCTGCACCGGATCAACGCGGCCCTCCATGATCATGTGCGTCGCCGCGCGGGCCTCTTCCTGGGAAATGCTTTTACTGAGTTCCGGACCGGTCGCGATGCGTTGGATAATGGAATGCATGGTGACATTGCTGCTGCCCATGGTCGGGGCGGGGTTGTTCATGATTGCTCCTGGCGGCAGGTCGGCCGCGCGGTCGTTCGCAGCAGATTATACAAGTGTGCCGGGCGAGCGGCACTGGTTGTGACAAGGAAGGCTGCCTTTCGGCCTACGCGTGACCGGTGTTCGCGCCGTTTTTCCTTCGTTTAAGCGGCGAAATCGCGCCAAAACCCATAAGAAAGAGCACTAATTGCGCAGTGTCGATTCTGTGATCCAGTTCACAGACACGCGCCTATCTGGTGCATAAACTGGCACCTGATACTAATCGCCCGGTACTTGCGAATGTAGCAGGCAGCCGAATAACAACAAAGGCAGTTGGATACGGGAGACACGTACCATGAACACAGCGAGCGCAGCAGAAAGGGAGCGGCTGGTCTCGAGTTTGTGCAACCAGCGGCGCATCGGTTTCGCCTGCGTCCTGGCATTTGCCGTCTTGCTCAGTGCCTGCGGGGGTGGCGGATCCTCGCCAACTGCCACGGCTGCTACCTATGTCGCGGGTTCCAAACCACGCGCCGTGGCCATCGATGCCGCCGGCAACGCGTGGATCGCCAACGCGGGTAACGGCACCAGCAGTATTGTCAGCGGGTACAGCAATATCACGCAGCTGAGTCCCACCGGTGCCGTAATCGGCACCTATCTTAGCGGTTCCTATCCGTATTCGATTGCCATCGATGCCTCGGGCAATGTGTGGGTGGCAAACGCCGGTAATGGGGTCGTCGGCACTGGAAGCGTCGACAGCAATGTCACCGAACTCAGTCCGAACGGTGCCTGGATCCGCACCGTCACCACCGGAGCCTATCCCGAAGCAATTGCCATCGACGGCGCCGGCAATGTATGGGTCGCCAACCAGGGTAATGGCACCGCCGGCACGGGGGCGGGCGACAGCAATGTGACCGAACTTGATTCGAGCGGGAGCTTTATCGGCACCTACGTCGCTGGAGCATACCCAGTGGCTATCGCTATGGATGCCTCGAATAATGTATGGGTCGCCAACCAGGGTAATGGCACCGCCGGCACGGGGGCGGGCGACAGCAATGTGACCGAACTTGATTCGAGCGGGAGCTTTATCGGCACCTACGTCGCCGGTAGCTATCCGCTGAAACTTGCCATCGACGCATCCGGCAATGTGTGGATACCCAATAGTGGCAATGGCAACCCGGGCACAGCGAGCGGAGACAGCAATATCACCGAACTCGATTCAAGCGGGAACGTTATCGGCACCTTCATCACCGGAGCCTATCCCGAGGCAATCGCCATTGACGGCGCCGGCAATGCTTGGGTCGCCAACTGGGGCAACGGCACTGCGGGTACGGCCGCCGGGGATAGCGACGTCACGGTGCTTACTCCGAACGGTGCCATGGCTGGCACGGTGGAGGCCGGCTCCTATCCGTATTCCATAGCCATCGATGGTTCCGGTGGCGTGTGGGTGACAAACCGCGGCGACTCGACAGCAGGGCCGGCGACGGGGCAAAGCAACGTCTCGAACCTGATGAATTACGGCGCGTCAGGTGTGGCGACGCCGCTGATCAGTCAGCCAAGGTAAGGACTGTCCGGACTCGAGCCCGGAGAAGCATGGCTCCGGTGTCGCTTGAGCGGCGCAAAATGTCTGCAGGCGACGACGTCTCGACGCACGGGGAAGAGTTTGCTGCCTTGTCAGCGAGTTGTACGCAAGCCCTTCAGATTCACGCCAGCGCAATAAGGATGTCATCACCTTCCACGCGCAGCATATAGGTGCGAAGGTTTTCCACGGCCGGTTCTTCCAGAACCTCACCCGTGCGCACGTTGAAACGGCTGCCGTGCAGGGGACATTTCACCAGCTCGCCCTTGAGCGATCCAGTGCAAAGCGATGCATCTTCGTGCGAACAGGTATCGTCCATCGCATAGAATTGGCCATCGACGTTTGCCAATAGGATCTTTTTTCCAGCCATCTCGATGCGCTGCATGCTGCCTGGCTTCAGTGCACGCGCCGAGGCCGCCTTGACGAAATTGCCACTCATGAAAATCTCCGTGCTCTCGCGGGAGCGGGATTATACCGCTCCGGCATGACTATCCAAGCGCGCTTCAGTGCAAGAACAGCGACAGCCCGCCGAACAGGATGATCCAGGCCACGACCCGGCGGAACAGATTCGCGTTGACGCGAAAGTGCAGATGATTGCTGAACCACAGGGTCAGCGCCAGAAAAGGGCCCGAGATAAGCATGAGGCGCGCGATTTCTGGCGTGAACGTGTGATTGACGAGGTAGCCGGCGGCACGCAGGGTGTTCAGCGAGAGAAAAAAGGCGAGAGCGTAGTTGCGCACAGTGGTCTTGTCATTGAACGTCCCAAGCAGCCGTGTCATGGCAATCGGGCCGCTGATGCCGAACAGCGCCTGCGACATGCCGGCCAGCGTATCGAGGACGCGGCCGGTGACCGGGTGAAAGCGCACGTGGCGCGGCGCCAGCAGCAGATAGATGCCGGCGAGCGTGATGGCGCCGGCGAGAAGGTAGTGAAAAACCCGCAGCGGTATGCGGTAGAAGAGGAAGAAACCGGCAATGGCGCCGAGTGCGGCAAACGCAACCATGCCTGCCAGGAAACTCATGCGCACGGTGCGCGGCGAGCGCGCGAGGCCGATGGCGCCGACCAGAATCTGCGGCAGCACCGAGTAGATCACCAGCGTCTTGGTGTCGTAAATCAGTGCCATCAGCGGGAGCATCATGATCGTGCCGGCAAGGCCGAAGACGATCTCGAAAGAATAGGTCAGCGCGCAAACGACGGTCAGTATGACTGGTGCAAGCATGGCGCTCACGGGAGCTCGCGCGTGAACCGATAGCTCAGGCGAAGCATACCCAGGTCGTGGCGATGTATTTGATGCCCTGTTGCAGCGTAACGCCGCGGTGATCGTGGGTCCAGAAAGGCGGAAACAGCAGCAGTTTGCCTTCCTGCGGTTTTATCTTGACTTCCTGGAACATGAATTCCGTCTCGCCACCAGGGCCGGGCACATCGTTAAGATACCAAATGGCGACCAGCTGTCGCTGACTGAATTCTCCCGGGCCGCCATCCACATGCCAGTGATAGTATTCGCCAGGTTGCGTGCGCTGCATGTTGTAGCCCATGTCCTTGAACGAATTGGCGGCAAAGAACGGAAAGCGCGCGGCCATGATGCGGACGTTCTCCATTAGCGAACGCACCAGTATGCCGTCAATGTCCTTCCAGTCGGGCCGGCCGCTGATGCGCAGGTCGGTGGATTTCTTGATGGACTGTTCGAGATCAGCACCCTGGCCGATACGCCCCGGATATTGCTGGCCGACATTGGCCTCGAAACGCCGGATCATCTCGCGGCACACATCGGGCGCAAGCGCGCCTTGAACTTCATAGATGAAGCTCAGGGGCTTTACTTCATTAATTACGGACATGACTGGTTCGCGATGACGGTGCAGGGCAGCGGGCGATTATCCCGGCCCAGGACGGTGGCGGTCAAATGCCGGCTGTCTCAGGTGGATGATTCCAGCAGCTCTTCGAAGCGCTGGTCGAATGCCTCCATGCGCATCTGCTGCGCTTCTTCGGAACTCGACATGAGCGCTGATTCCATCCAGCGGCCGCTTGCGCGATCAAGCGTGGCAAACCGATAGGCCTGCCCGACGCGAAACACCTTGGTTACTTCCTTTTCGGCGCGCGCGATGGCGTCGGCGCGTGTCAGAGGTGCTGCCTTTTGCGGGCGCTCGCCTGGTGAAGGTGCAGCGACGGTGGCGCCATCTTTGGTGTTGGTCTCGAAAAGCAGTTCGGTATTAAGCATTTCGCCGCCGGTGTCGATACGCACTGCACTGATACCCGCAAGGCGGCTGAGAATGTAGCCGGCCATCAGCATCGCGACCTTCGTGTTGCTGGCGCTTACCGCGGTGAGCAGCCGGTTGGCGGCAATCTGGCAGCGCTGCCTCTCGTCGGGATGTTCGATGAACTCCGGACCCATGCGCCACCCGCCATCCATGTCGCGGTCCATCTTGGCGAAAAATTCGCCCGCTTGATCCAGCATATCCTGCGGCACGTCAATGTCACGCGCGTTGTCGTCGATGATGACTTTGAGTTTCACGGTTATCCCTTTGGATACAGATGACGCAGCTTTGTGTGCTGCCGGTATTTTCGAAGTTTACAGGAGCCCGTGCTAGCGGGAAGTCCGCCGCAGCGCCTCAGGCGGAACGCGGCTCCAGCAGCTGCTCGATGCGCGGTGCGGCTTCGCTGCCGCAGGTGCGGTGTATATCCAGCATGGCCCGCGCCGTTGCCAACCAGCGCTCGCGGCCGGTATCTGCAAGTCGCTGCAGCTGATCGGTGTCGTGATTGCGCGCCCACTGCCGATAGGTATCGAGCGCCTCTGGATAGAGGTGGCGGCGCATTCCAGAAAAGGTCGCAAAGTGGAAGTGCAAAGAGGCCGCATTGTCGCCGGCCACAAGTCCGGGCAGCGTCGACAGGCTATCGGCGAGCAGGTCACGCACGGCACGCGCCATGATCTCGGCCTTGGAGTGAGAGACATCGATGAGCATCGCATTCCAATCGTTGCCGAGCAATTCACCGGCCATGCCTTCGCCGAGTTCATGGAGTACCATCGATTCG
This sequence comes from Pseudomonadota bacterium, assembly GCA_021783175.1. The sequence goes on along the minus strand of JAJXUF010000018.1, from coordinate 36,796 downwards.
GTCTCGTGCTGCGTCATGCGCTCCAGCGCATTGGCCGGGTCGTCGTCAAATGGATAGTCGGCGAGCGCTTGGGCCATGGCCTCGTTCTTGCGGTTCCAGCGCCATTCCTCGACCTTTTCCCACAGGAAGCGGCGCACCGATTCCTGGCGCACGAAAATGTTCTGCTGTTGCAGCATGGCCGGCGGCGCATCCATATCGCGCGCGTATTCGCACGACGATGTATAGATAGTAAACCCCGCACGCTGTTCGGTGCGCGCCAGTGCGGCCAAAAAGAAATGGGGTTTGTTGAAGCGCCCGTAGCCGGCGCTGTAGACGTAACCGCGCGGTGCCAGTTCGTCATTGATCGACTTTGAATCGAAGGGATCCGCGATGCCGCGCTCGAGTGGGATCGGTTCATACGCCTGCGTTTCCAGCCCGTCCCACAGGCGCTCGCGCTCTTGCAGCCAGTTGCCCACCTCTTCTCTAGGTAGCTGGCCGGTCAGTGGGATGTCGTTTTCCCAGCGATAAAATTCCCGCATCTTGAGCAGGTAGACGCACACCGTGTAGTCACTGGCATGGCGTGCGTCAGAGATGTGGCAATTTTGCTGCACCGTACTCGCGAGCTTGCCGAGGTTCCACATGCGTTGCTCACAAAAATGTCGGGTTCTCGATGATTGAAGTATAGGCGCGAGGCACTGCTGGAGACCAGCAGATTTCTGCAAGGCCATTCGCAGCGGTTGCGAGCGTCGACGCGAGTTTTGCCATGCGATCCGCATGGCGCGGGCGCGATGATTGGATAACTGGCGTGAGACTGTTTCCAAGTCGCGCGACGCTCTGGCATCGCAACATGCCAGTACGGTCTATGTGCCAATAAACCGCCGAATGCTGACAGTTAGTGTGGCAAATCCGCGTTTTGACGCAGGCCGAGTGCATCCATGGGGTGTATTTTGCGTGCCAGCGGTTGAAAACCGATGGCTGTTGAGTAATATAGCGCCCCGGCAGACGCCGGGTGGGTCGGCGTCTAAATCTTTTTGTAGCGGAGGGTCAGAAGTTTATGTCAAACGTTTATTACGACACGATCAAGTCGATGGAGAAGAGCGGCGTGGACGCGGAATACGTGAACGGCTGGGCCTGCGGCTTCCTGCACAACCCGAAACGCGAGGAGCAGCGCCTTAACGATGCCTACGATGCCGGCTACAACGACGGCACGGCGCAGAAGACCGACGGTTTCAAAGCTTGGATGAAGAAAAAGTAATACTTGATCGCTGATTGCCTGGGTTGGGCCACCTTTCAGTGGCCCACCCGGGTGCAGCTACTGCGACGCGCGCTCGGCCATCTGATACCACTTGCGTGCTTCGGCCTCATCCTTCGGAACCCCAAGTCCCTGTTCATAAATCATTCCAAGCATCATCTGTGAGCCGGTCATTCCCTGTTCGGCAGCCAGGCGCAGCCATTTGATCGCCTGGGTCTCGTCCTTGGCGACGCATTCGCCGTAAAGGAACATGAAGCCAAGACCGTGCTGCGCCATGCCATAGCCCTGGTCTGCCGCCGCCTGCATCCACTTAAGTGCCATGGCGTCGTTTTTCACCATACCAAGTCCGTTCTGACACATAATCGCCAGCCGATGCTGCGCGATGGCATTACCCTGTTCAGCATACGGTTTGAGCATCTGATAGGCATTGGCGAACTCCTTTGCCTCGAATGCCGCCATACCGCTTGCAAGATCAATATCAAGACCAGACATAACAAGGACCACCACCGGTTTATCAACGGGACCGGTACTGTAGCAGAGCGTCGAGGCGGGGGCGAACCCAGTGGTTGCACCTGGCGCAATTGGCGAACTGCGATCAAGGATTCAGCTAAAGCCCGCAACGCAATATAATGGGCGTCTTTTCCAAAACACGACGCCAAGGTAGCGGCGCAGGGCAGAACATGGCGATTCGAGTCAAGACAAAGTGGCAACGCAAAGGGCCAAAGACGCTCGCCGATCGCGCCAGTGTCGTTGGAGTTGCCATCTGGCGCGTGGCGCACGAGACCGGACGACACATGGAAAAGGAGGAGTTCAAGATTACATCGGACTCCCAGTACACAGCATTGCTGACGGAGATTATCGCGTTTCTCCTGCAGGTGGCGGACCGTATCATCTATGGCCAATTGAGCGATGAAGACCGCGCAGCTTTCATTAACGCCCTGGGACAGCACCTTGCCAGAACCATGCAGTCCAATCTAACCGAGTATTTGGGACCGGGAGAGCACACCGGTCCGTTTATCGCCACGCTCAACGCGCGCGCCCAGGATTACGCCGAATTTGATTTCGGGGACAATGGTCCTGGCTATGCTTTCGTGCGCTATCTGGGTGAAAAGATATCGGAAGTGATGGCGACCACGGATAACAAGTGGGTCATTGAACAAGTTATGGAGATTGAGGCACCCGAGGCCTACAAGACAGTGCGTCGGGTGGTGGGCGAGGTACTCGGTGTGCGCGTGCCAGGTGGTTAAGGCATTTTCTAAGAAAAGATGTATAATATATTGTTTTCCCTAAAATAACATTCCACAGCGCGCGTTGCCAACTGCCTGTGGATCAAGACCGGTAAGGCCTGAACTCAATGGAAGACATCAATCCGCTTCTGCACAAGCTCGAGGATCTGCGGGAGCGTGCTGCTGCGCTCAGGGGGTACCTTTGACTTTCCAGGCAAGCAGGAACGCCTGACCGAAGTAGCGCGCGAACTGGAACAGCCCAATGTATGGGGCAATCCGGAGCGTGCGCAGGAGCTTGGACGTGAACGTGCGCGCCTGGAGGCTGTAGTCGGTACCCTGACGCGTCTCGACAGCGGGCTGCACGACGCTGGCGAACTGTTGGACCTGGCGCGCGAAGAAAGCGATGAAGAAGTGCTGGTGTCCGTAGCACGCGACCTCGACGGTCTGGAAAAGCGCCTCGACGAACTCGAGTTCCAGCGCATGTTTTCCGGCGAGATGGATAGCGCCAACGCCTTTGTCGACATCCAGTCGGGTTCCGGCGGTACCGAAGCCCAGGATTGGGCTGCCATGCTGCTGCGCATGTACCTCCGTTGGGGCGAGCGGCGCGGATTCGGCGCGGAGCTGATCGAGCAATCCGACGGAGAAGTGGCAGGAATCAAGAGCGCGACCATCAAGTTCAGCGGGGATTACGCCTACGGCTGGTTGCGCACTGAAACCGGTGTACACCGCCTGGTCCGCAAATCGCCCTTTGACTCGGGCAATCGCAGGCACACCTCGTTCGCTTCGGTTTTCGTCTATCCGGAGGTGGATGAGAATATCGACATCGAGATCAATCCGGCCGATCTGCGCGTCGACACTTACCGCGCCAGTGGCGCCGGCGGCCAGCACGTGAACCGCACCGAATCGGCGATCCGAATCACACACGTACCTACCGGTATCGTGGTCCAGTGTCAGAGCGATCGCTCGCAGCATAAGAATCGCTCGGCTGCCATGAACATGCTGAAAGCGCGCTTGTACGAGGCGGAACTGCGCAAGAAGCGCGAAACACAGCAGAAGCTGGAGGAAACCAAGTCCGACATCAGCTGGGGCAGCCAGATCCGCTCCTATGTCCTGGACCAGTCGCGCATCAAGGACTTGCGCACGGGTGTCGAAATCGCCAATACCCAGGCAGTATTGGACGGCGATCTTGACCGATTCATCGAGGCGAGCCTGAAGAGCGGACTATAAAGGCACACCTGCTACCAAACGCGCATCAACCGATCATCCTGACTATAAGCTGACAACCATGACCGAACCGCCGGATAACGACAAAGACAAGGAACCGATAGACGAAAACACGCAAATCGCGTTGCGCCGCGCCAAACTCGCGTCGCTGCGCGAACGCGGGGTCGCCTTTCCCAACGATTTCCGCCGCAATGTCATGTCAGGCGAGCTGCACGCTGAATACGGCGAACGCGATGCCGCGGCGCTCGAGGCGGAACCGGTGCGTGTGCGTGTTGCCGGGCGTCTGATGACGCGGCGCGTCATGGGCAAGGCGAGCTTCATGCACCTGCAGGACATGTCCGGCCGCATCCAGCTCTACATCCAGCGCGATGTCCTGGGCGAGGCGGCATACGAGGAATTCAAGCACTGGGACATCGGCGATATTCTCGGCGCCGAGGGCGCGCTGTTCAGGACCAAGACCGGAGAGCTGTCGATCAGAGCCGACGAATTGCGACTGCTCACCAAGGCGCTGCGCCCTTTACCGGAAAAATTCCACGGGCTCGCGGACCAGGAAACCCGCTACCGCCAGCGCTACCTCGATCTCATCATGAATGAGGTGACACGCAAGACGTTTCGTGTGCGTTCCGAGATCGTCAGTTTTGTGCGTCATTTCCTGATCGATCGCCGTTTCATGGAAGTCGAAACACCGATGATGCAGGCAATTCCCGGCGGCGCCACGGCGCGGCCGTTCATCACGCATCATCACGCTCTCGATATGCAGCTGTTCCTGCGCGTCGCACCGGAACTCTATCTTAAGCGCCTGGTGGTCGGCGGCTTCGAGAAGGTCTTCGAGATCAACCGCAATTTCCGCAACGAGGGCCTGTCGACGCGGCATAATCCAGAATTCACCATGCTCGAGTTTTATCAGGCTTACGCCGACTATCGTGATCTCATGAATCTCACCGAGGAAATGTTGCGGGCGCTGGCGCGCAAGATTGTCGGCGACAGCAAGGTGCAATATCAGGGCGAGGAATACGATTTCGGCAAACCGTTTGCGCGCATGACAGTTACGGAATCAATCCTGCATTTCAATCCCGGCTTTCGGCGCGAGGAACTCGAAACGGCTGATGCCGCGCGCCGCCTGGCCGCAAGAATTAACGTTCCGCTCAAGGAAAATTACGGTCTGGGCAAGATCCAGATCGAGATTTTTGAAAAGACGGTGGAGCCGCGCCTCAAGGATCCCACCTTCATCACCGCCTATCCGACGGAGGTGTCACCGCTGGCGCGGCGCAACGACCACGATTCCTTCGTGACCGACCGCTTTGAATTCTTTGTCGGCGGGCGCGAGATCGCTAACGGATTTTCCGAGCTCAATGACGCCGAAGATCAAGCCGAGCGATTCCGCCGCCAGGTGCAGGAGAAGGAAGCAGGTGACGAGGAGGCGATGCATTTCGATGCCGACTATGTGCGCGCGCTGGAGCACGGCATGCCGCCGACGGCGGGCGAGGGTATTGGCATTGACCGGCTGGTGATGCTTTTCACCGATTCACCAAGCATTCGCGACGTGATCCTGTTTCCGCACATGCGCCCGGAAGCGGGAGGCGCTTGAGGCAAGTGCAGCGGAATCAACAAGGCGCAGGCTGCTTTCTTTTGCGAAATGCGTGCGTCCAGGACTAGTATCCTGGCGGGACTCGACGCGGCTGGGTCGCCGGCGACAGACGGCGATGCGCGTTTTGCATGACGCAAATTGAACCATTCAGCGACGCGAAAATAATCGAGTCCTGGGCCAGTAATGCGTCCGCATGGACCAAGGCCGTGCGTAGGCGGCAGATTGACAGCCGCAGGCAAGTTACCGATCGGGCGATAGTCGAGGCGATACACAGTCGCACACCGGGTTCGGTTGTCGACCTGGGTTGCGGTGAGGGCTGGCTTGCGCGTGAACTCGCGAAGGACAACATCCGCGTTATCGGCATAGACGCCGTACCGGCGCTTGTCGACTCGGCGCAACGCGCCGGCGGCGGCGATTTTCATCTCATGTCGTATGAGGAAGTCGTATCAGGCAGACTCGGCGTGTCTGCTGACCTCGTTGTCTGTAATTTCTCATTGCTCGGAAAGGAGTCGGTGGCCGCACTGTTTGCGACTGTGGCATCGCTGTTGTGCGCGCAGGGATCATTTATCGTCCAGACACTGCATCCGATTGCCGCATGTGGAGACCTGCCATACCGGGACGGGTGGCGCGAAGGAAGCTGGGCCGGATTCAGCGCTGATTTTTCTGACCCTGCGCCATGGTATTTCAGAACCCTCGAAAGCTGGATAAAGTTGTTTCGCGACAATGGATTTCAACTTCTGGAAATGCGTGAATCGCTTCATCCAGCAACGCAGAAACCGATATCGGTAATATTTGTCGCGCAAACGGAGAGGAATTCCGCGGAGTCATAAACCGCATACGCTTGTCCTCGATGGCGGACGAGTGAGTTAAGGCGGCTCGCATCGCATCCCTGGCAGTTCCCGCTCAGCAATTTGCAAGTATCCGGCTACGCGGTCGAAATCGGCGTTACAAGACGCTGCTTTACAGAATAGGATGATCGTCCTATTGTATTAGGACAAATATCCAAATCATTGAGAGGGGAGACGGCGATGCTTCGAACAATACTTGTCACCGGTGCAAACGGTTTTGTTGGAAGTCATATCCTTGAGTTGCTGACCGGGCGCGATGATGTACGCGTCATCGCAGCCTGTCGCGATCGCACAAGGTTGGCACCCGGTTTTGGCGGCGAGGTGCGTGAGGGCGATTTGCGCGATGCACGTTACAGCAGGGCCGTTGTCGAAGGCGTCGATGTCCTTTGTCATGCGGCCGCGTGGAGTTCTCTTTTTGGGCACGCGCAGCAATCGCGTGCGCTTTTCCTTGAGCCGACGCTCGCCTTGATCAAGAACGCCAGGGCGGGCGGGGTGCGCCGTTTTGTTAACACCAGTACCACGAGCGCGGCTGCACCGCTTGCGTCGGCGGATGCGATGAGCCGCGGAATTGCACGGCCGTTCTGGCCGCACCTTGTGAGCATCATCGCGATTGAAGATGCGCTGCGCGCAAGCGCGAGTGGGCAATTCCAGGCATTGAACCTGCGCCTTGGAATCTTTGCCGGGCGGCGCTACGCGCTGGGCGTGCTACCCATTCTGGTGCCGCGGCTGAAGACGCATCTTGTCCCATGGGTGAACGGCGGTCGCACCAGTCTTCCGATAACGGATGGACGAGATATTGGTCAGGCTTTCGTTTTGGGGGCGACTGTCGACGGGCTGTCGGATTACGAGAGTTTCAATATTGTCGGTCCTGAGATTCCGACGGTGCGCGAGGTGATTACTTTCTTGCATGACGAGTTCGGCTTGCCATTGCCGCACTTCAGCGTTCCATTTGGCGTCGCCTACCCGTTTGCCTGGTTCATGGAGAAACTTGACCCGCTCGTTCCCTGGGAGCCCCTGGTGACACGTAGTATCATTCATCTCATGGAGGAGGTTGACGTGAATAATGACCAGGCACGGCAGCGCCTTGACTACCGACCCGTTCATTTCTGGCGCGAGACGATACGCACCCAAATGGCCGAAATGCGCGTGCGCCAGACCCAGCCGATGCGTATGGCCAGGCCTATGACGTGAGGAAGGGTAATGAGCAGACATATCGCGCAGGTTTCCAGTCTTGGCAGCAAAGGGGAAAGAACCCGCAATTCGATCATCGATTGCGCCAGCCAGCTTTTCTATCAGCACGGTTACAACGTCACGTCGTTCTCCGACATTGTGGCGGCCTCGGGTCTGTTTCGCGGAAACATCTATCACTACTTTCACACCAAAGATGAAATCCTCAAAGCTGTCATCGACCGACACCTGGACCAATACAGGGCTTTGCTGGTGCGCTGGGAACAGGATGGCTCCGATGCGAAAGCCCGCTTGCATGCGTTCGTGGACATGATTACCGGTCGCAGGAAGGAAGTTGTGGAGTTCGGTTGTCCGATCGGCAGCTTGAACAGCGAACTGGCCAAGAATCAGCGCGGTCCGCAGCAGGCTGCGCGCGCCATGTTTGATTTGTTTCGTGACTGGCTGGGCGCGCGCTTTCGTGAACTCGGAAAAACGCGGGATGCCGAGTCGCTGGCGTTACATCTCCTCGGTCGGGCGCAGGGGATTGCAGTTATGGCACAAGTCTACCGCGATACAAAGCTGCTGCGTCGGGAAACTGACTTGCTGCAGGCCTGGATCGACAAGCTGTAATATTTGCGCCGCTCGCTTGTGCCTCTGTTGGCCCACAGAGCGATTGAGCCTTTGACGGTACGTGGCATAATTTTCCTATGAATTCCAAACCAACACCGCCGGCCATCTTTCTGATGGGGCCAACCGCTGCCGGCAAGACCGGTCTGGCGATGTATCTGCACGATAGGCTGCCGGTTGACATCATCAATGTCGATTCTTCCCAAGTGTACCGCGGGATGGATATCGGCACCGCCAAACCAAGCCAGCAAGAGCTGGTCCAAGCGCCGCACCGGCTTATCGACATACGCGACCCGGCGCAGCCGTATTCGGCAGCGGAATTCCGCACCGACGCGTTACGGGAGATGGCTGAGATAACGTCGCGCGGCAGGATCCCGCTGCTCGCTGGCGGGACGATGTTCTATTTTCGGGCGCTGGAAGCAGGCTTGGCTGACCTGCCTTCGGCAGACCCTGCACTGCGTCGTCGGCTGACTGAGGAGGCTCACCGTTTCGGTTGGCCGGCGTTGCATGAACGCCTGCGTCAGCACGATCCAGCAAGCGCAGCACGCATTAAGCCGAACGACGCGCAGCGCGTTCAACGTGCGCTGGAGATCCTGGAATTGAGTGGCCGACGTGCAAGCGAATTTAAACGCGACCCAGCGACACAATTTCCATACCGGGTCATAAAGGTCATTATTTGTCCGGAACAAAGGGCCGAACTGCACCGGCGAATAGCCCTGCGTTTCAGCGACATGCTGAAGCGCGGCCTTCTGGCGGAAGTGGAACTACTGCGGCGCCGGGAGGATCTTTCCATCGAGCTGCCTTCCGTGCGCACGGTGGGTTATCGCCAAGCTTGGGAATACCTGAGTGGAGGCATCAACTACCAAGAAATGCTTGAAAAGAGTATCATTTCCACTCGTCAGCTGGCTAAACGGCAATTGACGTGGTTGCGGGCGACTCCGGAATCAACTTGGTTCGACAGCAGTCTGAGTGATATCGATACAGCCGTACTTGATTATTTATCCGCCACGCTCCAGCCGTAGGGGTTATACTGTGGCTTCGGTACCCGGGCCGTATTGCCGGGAACATTGAGAAAGTGCCGAGACTGGCACCCATAAAACGAGAACAGGAGAACTGTCATGAGCCAGCAAAGAGGGCAGGCCCTACAAGACCCTTATTTGAACGTCTTGCGCAAGGAGCGCGTTCCGGTATCCGTATTTTTGGTGAACGGGATCAAGCTGCAAGGACAAATTGAATCCTTTGACCAGTTTGTGGTCTTGCTGAAAAACTCTGTGAGTCAGATGATCTACAAGCATGCCATTTCCACCGTCGTGCCTAGCCGGCCGGTGAAATTCTCCTTTGAGCATTCCGACGACACCGAAAAAACCCCTGGCAACGAATAATCCGGCACGTCACCGGTCAGGATCGCGCGCCATTGAGCGCGCCATCCTGGTACACCTGTGCTTCCCCGGGGGAGACCCTGAAGGGGAAGTAGAGGAGTTGCGCATGCTGGCCGAATCGGCCGGGGCGCAGGTGTGTGAAGTCGTGCTTGGAGCGCGCCAGCGACCCGACGCTGCGACTTATGTAGGCAAGGGCAAGGCGGAAGAGATCCGTGACGCCGTGCAGCGACAGGACGCCGACTTGGTGCTGGTCAACCACGATTTGTCACCGGCTCAGGAACGTAATCTCGAAAAGGTGGCCGGCTGCCGCGTGCTGGACCGCACCGGCCTCATTCTCGATATATTTGCGCAGCGCGCCCACAGCCACGAGGGCAAGCTGCAGGTCGAACTGGCGCAACTCGATCATCTGGCGAGCCGCCTGGTGCGTGGCTGGACGCACTTGGAGCGGCAGAAAGGCGGAATTGGCTTGCGCGGACCGGGCGAAACGCAGCTTGAAACCGACCGGCGATTGATCCGCGAACGCGTCAAGCATCTTAATCGCCGCCTGGAAAAAGTAAGCGGCCAGCGCCAAAGCCGACGCAAAGCGCGCAACAAGATACCTATTCCCACAGTGTCGCTCGTGGGCTATACCAACGCCGGCAAATCGTCATTGTTCAATCGCCTGACCGGCGCACAGGTATACGCCGCCGATCAGTTATTCGCCACGCTCGATCCGACCATGCGCCGCGTAATGCTACCGGGCCACGCCAGCATCATTCTGGCGGATACCGTCGGTTTCATCCGTCATCTTCCGCACAAATTGGTCGAGGCCTTCAAGTCTACGCTTGAGGAAGTAGCCGAAGCTGATCTGCTCCTGCATGTGGTGGACAGTGCTAATCCCGAACGGCGCGATCAAATCGAGCAGGTCAATCGCGTGCTCGACGAGATTCATGCTTCCAGCGTCGCCCAGATCACCGTATACAACAAGATCGATCTTTCGCAGGAAACGCCGCACGTCGAACGCGATGCAAGCGGCTCGATTGCCAAGGTCTGGGTGTCAGCCACCACTGGCGAGGGTGTCGACCTGTTACTTGAGGCGCTGGCCGAAAACTATCGGCGTCACCGCGTGACGCGCCGCCTGCTGCTTCCTTTGGTGGCCGGGCGTCTGCACGCTCTGGTGCATGAACGGCTGCATGTCGCGGAAGAAACCGTATCGGACGACGGACACTGGGAAATGGAAATCGAGCTGGGACAGCCAGACCTGGACTGGCTCACGCATCAGGAAGATTTCCGTCCCGAATACCTCGCGCCAGTGCCAAGCAACGCGCAGGTGCGTATCGGTTCCTGAACCATTGGCATAGCCCTTTCGGGAAAAACTGCCGCGCGCAGGGTGAAGTTTTCGCACGTCCTGTTAAAATGCCGCCGGTACGCGTATTCGGCGCATAGCATTCAACACTGAGGGGTGGACCTTGGCTTGGAACGAACCCGGTGGCTCGGGCGGGAAAGATCCCTGGGGGCAACGTAAAAAGGACCAGGGCCCGCCCGACCTCGATCAGATAGTCAGAAATATTCGGCGCAAGCTCGGCGGGATTTTCGGCGGCGGTGGCGGTGGCGTGCGTCCGAGCGGCAATCCTAATGTCGGCCGTTTCGGTGTCGGAGCCATCATCATGGCCGCGCTGCTGCTTTGGATTGTGAGTGGTTTCTACGTTATCCAGCAGGGCGAGCGCGGTGTTGTGCTGCAGTTCGGCAAGAAGGTTGCGGTAACCGAGGCGGGTCTTCACTGGCACCTGCCATTCCCTATCGAAAGTGTGGACAAGGTGAATGTCCAGCAGGTATACGTCCTGCAGATCGGCTATCGCAGCAGTGATCGCCAAGGCGCATCGAGCGTGCTTCCGGCGGAAGGGCTGATGCTCACCGAGGATGCAAACATAGTTGACGTCGGGCTGGCAGTGCAGTACCGGATCAAAGATCCTTCAGATTATCTCTTTAACGTGCGCGATCCCAAGTCGACCATCATCGAAGCTACCCAGTCGGCAGTGCGGGAGGTGGTTGGCAAGAACGGCATGGACTTCATCATCACCCAGGGTCGCAATGCCATTGCGCAGGAAACGCAGACCCTGCTGCAACAGATTCTGGACCATTATCAGTCGGGTATCCATATCGTGACCGTGCAGCTGCAGCATGCCAAGCCGCCGGAACAGGTTGCCGCAGCATTTAACGACGTGGTCAAGGCACGTGAGGACGCCAAGCGCGCGAAAAATGAGGCAGAGGCCTATGCCAACGACATCATCCCGCGTGCCCAGGGTGACGCGGCGCGCACGGTGCAGGAAGCAGAGGCCTACAAGGCCAGCACCATTGCTCGTGCCGAGGGCGATGCCCGGCGTTTTACGCAAATTGTGGTTGAGTACGACAGGGCTCCGGCGGTCACGCGCGAGCGCATGTACCTGGACACCATGCAGCAGGTGCTGAGCCAGAGCACAAAAGTGTTCGTCGACCTGCCGCGTGGCAATAATGTGATTTACTTGCCTCTCGACAAGTTGGCAGGACAGACCACTGCACCGCTCGGCCCCGTGGATCAGTTGCAACCGCTGCCGACGCCCAGTGCCGCTCCGCCGTCTGACGAGAGTGACCAGAGCCGGTTAAACGACGCCTTGCGCGGACGGGGGAGATGATGATGAGCCACAGCAAGCTTCTCGCCCTGGTCGGAATCCTGGTACTTGCGGCGATTGTTTTGAATGGCACGGTCTATTCCGTGGATCAGCGGGAAAAGGCGATCGTCACGCGCTTCGGTAAAGTGATTCGCTCAAACGACAAGCCGGGACTGCATGTCAAGACGCCGTTTCTGGACACAGTTCACTTTTTTGACGCGCGCATCCTCAATCTCGATACCGAGCCGCAGCAGTTCCTGACGATGGACAAGAAGAATGTCGTCGTCGATTCCTACGTCAAGTGGCGCATTGCCGATGTGCTGAAGTTCTACGTTTCGGTAGGCGGCAGCGAGCTCGAAGCGAGCGAACGTCTGTCGCAAGTGGTGAACAGCGGGTTGCGCAATCAGTTCGGAAAACGCACCATTAACGAAGTCATCTCCGGTGACCGTAGCCAGATTATGGGCACTGTCACGGCAGAGGCGGACAAAGAGGCCGCCGATTACGGCATTCAGGTGGTTGATGTACGCGTTGAGCGTGTGGAGCTGCCAGATACCGTCAGCAACTCGGTGTTCGAGCGCATGCGTGCAGAGCGCACGCGCAAGGCGAAGCAGGCGCGCGCGGAAGGTGCCGAACAGTCCGAAATTATCCGCGCCAATGCCGACCGTCAGCGCGAAATTCTGCTGGCCGATGCCTACCGCGATGCCCAGCGCATACGCGGCGAGGGTGACGCGAAGGCGTCTGCAGTCTACGCGCGGGCCTATCGTCTCAATCCGCAATTCTATGCGTTCTATCGGAGCCTGCACGCATACAGGGAGAGCTTCAAGAACAAAAATGACCTCATGCTCCTGGGCCCGAATTCGGATTTCTTCAAATACCTAAAGAATCCGCGCCAGTGACCCGCAGCGTACGCAACGAGAGGTGCTGGGGGAGGTGCCAGCTATGCTGATCAGATGGCATGATCTGGCTGTGGCGTTCGCCCTGCTGCTGGTGCTGGAGGGCGTATTGCCTTTCCTCAGTCCTGATCGCGTGCGCAGAGTAATGCATGTCATCGATCAGATGAGTGACCAGCAGGTGCGCTTCGCAGGCATCACCAGCATGTTGCTGGGGCTGGTATTGCTGTATATCGTTAACCGTTGATTGTTACCCGGAACCCAATCTCAGGCCGTGCATGATGTCGGATAAAGACCGCTGGCTGCTGCCGGAAGGAATAGAGGAAATACTGCCCGCGGAAGCGCTGCGTCTGGAGGCGATGCGTCGTCGCCTGCTGGATCTTTTCTTCGGATGCGGCTACGAACTTGTCATGCCGCCCATGATCGAGTACCTCGAATCGCTGCTGACCGGCACCGGTCGCGACCTCGACCTGCAGACCTTCAAGCTCACCGACCAGCTGAGCGGGCGCATGATGGGAGTACGCGCCGACATGACGCCTCAGGCGGCGCGAATAGACGCGCATTTTCTCAAGCGCGAAGTGCCGGTGCGGCTTTGCTATGTAGGTACCGTGCTGCATACGCGTCCCGATGAATTTGCCGGATCGCGCGAACTGTTGCAGGTCGGCGCAGAACTCTTCGGGCATCCGGGACCGGAAAGCGACATTGAAATTATCGGTTTGATGCTAACGGCGCTCCAGTCAGTGGGTCTCGAACAAGTTCACATGGATCTCGGACATGTCGGTGTTTTCCGCGAACTCGCCAGCGCCGCGCGTCTCAGTGCCGAGCTGGAAAGCGACCTGTTTGACGCTTTGCAGCGCAAATCCGCGCCGGAAATTGTGTCGCTGCTTGGGCAAAGTGACATCACGGCGGAAATGCGCAGCAACCTCGTCGCGCTCGTCGAATTAAATGGTGGCGAGGAAGTATTCGCGCAGGCACGCGCGCAGTTTGGCGGTGCACCGGCCGCAGTTCGCCAGGCGCTGGATACACTGCAGGTGGTTGCTGACGCGACGCGCGTTGCCCACCCGGCACTGCCGCTATATTTCGATCTTGCAGAGCTGCGCGGCTATCAGTATTACACGGGTGTGGTCTTCTCCGCCTTTGTTCCGGGTCAGGGTCATGCCGTGGCACAGGGTGGGCGCTATGACGGGATTGGCCGCGCATTCGGCCGCGCACGCTCCGCCACCGGATTCAGCGCTGATTTGCGGTTGTTGCTTAAACTGGCGTCGAATGCCGGGAGTGCCGTGGCGCCGGGAATTCTGGCCCCGTACGGGCAGGCAGCAGCCCTACAGGAACGCATTCGTGCACTACGTGCGGCAGGCGAGCGTGTGGTAGTGTGCCTGCCCGGAACGAACACGCGCGCAGCCGACGTCGGATGCAATCGTGAGCTCGTGGAACGCAACGGTGCATGGACAGTCGTTAAAGTCTGAAATCCGCAATCAACCTTCAACCAAACAAAGTCAGGCAATATGGGTAAGAACGTCGTGATTATCGGCGCCCAGTGGGGCGACGAGGGCAAGGGCAAGATCGTCGATCTGCTCACCGACCGGGCACACGCGGTGGCGCGCTTCCAGGGCGGGCACAATGCGGGTCACACGCTTGTTATTGGGGGAAAGAAGACAGTTCTGCATCTCATTCCATCCGGCATCTTGCGTCAGGGCGTTAACTGCCTCATCGGAAACGGCGTGGTGCTCTCGCCTCAGGCGCTGTTCGAGGAAGTCGATGAGCTTGAGAAAAGCGGTGTGCCGGTGCGCGAACGACTGCGCGTGAGCGAGGCATGTCCGCTCATTCTGCGACATCACGTGGCGCTGGATGCGGCGCGCGAGAAAGCACGTGGTAAAGCGGCCATCGGCACGACCGGCCGCGGCATCGGTCCGGCCTACGAAGACAAGGTATCGCGCCGCGGCCTGCGCGTGGCCGACCTATTCGATGCCAAGACCTTCGCTGCCAAGCTTGAAGCGGTGATGGACTACCACAACTTTGCGCTTGAACAATACTTCAAGTGCGAACGCGTCGATTACGCACAAACACTGGATGAAAGCCTCAAACATGCGGAACGCCTGCGTCCCTTAGTTGCCGATATTCCGGATATGCTCGACCGCTTCAGGAAAGAGGGCAAATCGGTGCTGTTCGAAGGCGCCCAGGGTACTTTGCTCGACATCGACCATGGCACCTATCCGTTCGTGACGTCTTCCAATACCAGTGCCGGCGCTGCCAGTTCCGGAACGGGCGTCGGACCGCTGTGTCTCGACTACGTGCTCGGCATAACCAAGGCCTACACCACGCGCGTTGGGGCGGGACCGTTTCCCACGGAGCTGTTTGACGCCGCAGGCGACCGTCTTGGCGAACGCGGCCATGAATTCGGCGCGACCACGGGACGCAAGCGCCGCTGTGGCTGGTTCGACGCGGCGGCCATGCGCCGTGCGCAACAGATTAACGGATTCAGCGGTCTATGCATCACCAAGCTCGACGTGCTCGACGGTTTTGAAACAATTCGTGTTGCCATCGGCTATCGCTGCAATGGTGAAAAACTCCTCACCTCGCCAGCCGGTGCCGATGCACTGGCGCAGTGCGAACCGATCTACGAGGAGCTGCCGGGATGGAAGGAGTCGACCCTTGGCATCCGCAGTTTGGACAAACTGCCGGCGAATGCGCGCGCTTATCTCAAGCGTATCGAGGAATTGGTCGGCGCGCCGGTAGACATCATCTCGACCGGCGCCGAGCGCGATGACACAATCGTGCTGCGGCATCCGTTCAACTGAAACGAACCTGAACCGCTAGCAAGCAAGCCGCGCGGCCGAGGACCGTCCGCGCGATTCCCCATCCGCTCGAACTGCTGCTAGCCAAGCGAATAACGGGCACTGCATTTTGCCGAAGAACAGGCGGGGTAGGCGGCTCCGTCGCTTTGCGCGCCAAATTGCTTGTCCATGACCAAAAAATTGACGGCCTTGCCGTTGACGGTCAAGCAGCGTGAGTCGTGTAGCGGAAAAGCGGGTCGTTTGTCGAGGCGCAGCGCGCGCGGATTGCTGAACCGTACCAGCAGGTGCGCGCGCGTGACGCCGAGTTCGTCACAGACAAGTACCCGCGCGCTGCACACCTGGCGATGATCAGGCCGCTTCGTGATGGACAGCGCGAAGCAGGCTCCTGCGCACAAACCATTTGCGCAATTCCTCTAGAACCAACATGCCTGCGGCGAAAGGCACAAGGAACAGCCACGCATCGCTACCGATGGGTGCTGTGGCGAGAAGATAGTTTCCCCATGGCGTGTAGTTAATCAGCACTAAGATAGCGATTTCCAGGGCTACGCCCAGAAGGATGAGACTATTGCCGCCAAGACCGGTCGAGAACACGGATCGGCTTGAACTCCGGCAGAGGAAAACATTCACCATTTGCAGCAGGATGATGGCACTGAAGCAGGCAGTTGTGGCGCGGAGGTACAGCGGATCCTGCGTGCCCAGGTACTGACCGTAATGCCAGCCAGCGCCGCTCAATACGAAAAAGAATGCGGCCATGGCAGTAGCGGCCTCGATCAGCCCCAGAAAAAGATAGGCGCGGGCGATTAACCGCCAGTTCATCAGCCTTTCCTTCGCGGGACGCGGGGGGCGGCGCATCATCTCGGGATCCGGGCGTTCCACCCCAAGACCCAGGGCTGCAAGCGAATCCGACCCCATGTCGATCGACAGCACCTGAATGGGTGTCAATGCCAGCGGGATTTGCAGCAAGACGAAGCCCAAATAGGGCATCAATTCAGCGACGTTGTGAACCAACACGTAGGTTAGAAACTTGCGAATGTTGGCGAACACAGCGCGTCCTTCCTCCACCGCATTCACGATGCTGACGAAGTTGTCGTCCAGCAACACCATGTCGGCCGCCTGTTTGGCCACATCGGTGCCCGAGATGCCCATCGCAATGCCGATATGCGCGGCGCGCAATGCCGGCGCATCATTGACCCCGTCGCCGGTGACTGCAACAATTTCCTTCTTCTTGCGCAAAGCCTGAACGATGCGCATTTTCTCGTTGGCAACGACGCGCGCGAAGATCACCTCGTCCGCATCCAGGGCGAGTTGCAGCTGGATCGCGGAAAAGCGGGCGAGCTGTTCGCCGGTAATGACTGTAGGAGAGGCAGACTGTACCAGACCGATCTCACGCGCGATGGCTGTAGCAGTGTGTGGGTGGTCGCCGGTGACCATGATGACCTTGATGCCGGCTTGCCGGCAGCGGCGTAACGCGTCCGGTACTTCCGGGCGTGGCGGATCTTCAAGACCCGCGAGGCCGGCAAAGACCAGGTCCTCTTCAAGCCGCTCGTGCTCATAGCTGGCAGCAACGTTGCGGTACGCGAAGGCCAGCACACGCAAACCTTCGCGCGCCATCGCTTCTTGGGCCTGGGTAATACTCACCTGCGCTGCAGCATCGAGCGTTCTGTTGTCGCCATCGACCAGAACGCGCCGGCAAAGAGGCAGTAAAGTTTCAGGTGCGCCTTTGACGAAAAGCATCAGACCGTCATCCGCCTGGTGCAGGACAGACAACCGCATGCGGTCGGCATCGAAGGGAATTTCATCCAGACGCTGGCCTGCGGACGGCGCGGAAACGAAACCATGCGCCATTTCCACGAGCGCCACCTCCATGGGATCACCGAACAGGGTCGGTTTGCCATGGTCGAGCGTCTCCCTGAGATCGTGGCAGGCGAGTGCGGTGACAAAGAATTGGCGGTACGACCTTCCGAGATCCGCAGTTTGCTTTGCCTGCGCCAGGGAAATCAGCGTATTTCCCAGATACAGCCGGCGCACGACCATTCGGTTCTGAGTCAGTGTGCCGGTCTTGTCTGTGCAGATGACCGTGGTGGATCCGAGAGTTTCGACTGATGGCAGATAGCGGATGAGGACATTGCGCTTTGCCATGCGCTGGGTAGCCAGGACCAACGCCAGGGTGAGCGTCGGCAACAGCCCTTCGGGCACAATTGCAACGATGATGCCGATGGCAAAAATGAATGCCTTCCAGAACGGAACGCCAACGAACCAGCCGAGAAAAAAACACAGCGCGCCAATGACCAGCGCAAGTAGCGCAGTAAAACGACTCAGGCGCGCAATTTCACGCCGCAGCGGCGAGACATCCTCACCGGTCGTCTGCGTCAGATGCGCGATCTTGCCGAATTCGGTGTCCATGCCGGTGGCAAAGACCACAGCCTTGGCCCGCCCTGAAACGAGCGATGTCCCTGCCAGGACGATGTTTCTGCTTTCGATCGGTTCCTGCGCATCGGATGGTTCGGCATTGCGCGATTTGGGTAGCGATTCGCCGGTTACCGCCGAGTTGTTGACGCGCACGCCAAATGCTTCGACCAAGCGGCAATCCGCGGGAACGTTGTCGCCCTGTTGCAAGTGAATAATGTCGCCCGGCACGAGCTGAGCTGCCGGCACGACGACAATCTTGCCGTCGCGCAGGGCCTGCGCCTTTGGCGGCAGCATATTTCGCAATGCCGCCAGCGTCTGCTCAACGCGATACTCCTGCCAGAAGGAAAACAACCCGCTAACCACGATCACGATCACGATGGCGTAACCTACGCGCGCCATCTCCTGGCCCGGTTCACTCCATGCAGCGAAGAAAGCCAGGCCGGCCGCCACCCACAGGATGAGCGTGAAGAAGGTGGTGAACTCCCGGATGAAGCGCAGCCACATCGGCTTGCCGGCCACGCTGGCGACTTCGTTGCGGCCGTATTCGCGCAGTCGGCGCTCGACCTGGCCGGCAGGCAAGCCGGTTACGGCGCTCTGCAGGCTGGCAATGGCTTCGGATGGAGAGAGTTTCTGAATTCTCATAACCATCTCCCTGGGTGCTAATTTCCACTATAACGCCAAGCTACGCTCCGTGGCCTGATGCGGATCAGTTTGTCGCGCGCAAGAACACCGAGATCGCATCCGTCGACATGAATTGGCAGCGCCAAGCAGCGCGAAAAATGAACAGTAATGGCTTGTGGTGCTTTGCACTTAATCGGCGGAGGGAAGGTAGGCAAATGGCAGATCTGCCAGTCTCGTTGGTAATTGCCAAACCTGAAAATAAATTCAGAACAACAACTTACGTTATTGTCTTAGCAAAGCCAGAATGTGTGAGTATGCTAATATTCAATTAATTGGGTCAAAAAAGCCGGCTGGCGGGCACGGCCAGCGGCCCGAAGCCGGACAATATCTCGGTCGATTGAGCCAAGGATAGGCCGAGGATTGGACACCTATGCGCCTGCCATTGGGTAAAGACCCGCGGGAAAGTAACGAAATCCACGACCTCCTGCTGGAGGTGATCAACCACCTTGATGCCATGGTTGCGTACTGGGATAGCAACAGGGTGTGCGTTTTTGCCAATAGCGCCTACCTCGAGTGGATGGGAAAGACCAAGCAAGAAATGGTCGGCATCACCATGCAGGAATTGCTCGGTCCGTTATACAGTCAGAACCTGCCATACATCGATGCCACCTTGGCCGGAGAACGCCAGGTATTCGAGCGCGAGATTGCCGCTCCCGATGGCAGAATTCGTCACAGTCTTGCGACTTACATCCCTCATTTCGTCGACGGCCAGGTGCGCGGCATGTTTGTCCATGTTGCGGATGTCACGCCGTTAAAAAACCTGGAACACGATTTGCGCGCCGCCAAGACCGAAGCGGAAAGACTAGCGACGCATGATTTTCTTACCGGTCTGCCCAATCGTGTCCTGCTGATGGACCGAATCCAGCAGGCGCTCAGCCTTGCCTCGCGCAAACGACGCCAGGCAGCGATTTTCAGCGTCGATATCGATAACTTCAAGAAAGTTAATGATACTTACGGGCATCCGGCTGGAGACCAGTTCCTTGTCGAAATCGCGACACGCCTCAAAGGGCTGCTGCGCGAGGGCGACAGTGTTACCCGCATGGGAGGTGACGAATTCATCGTGCTGGTGCGGGAAATCGAAACCCTCGAACAGGCCAAGGCGCTGGCGCAACGTATAGTAGATAGTCTGAGGGCGCCGCTGCGAATCGCCGATGACGTCGTGGTATGCAGCTGCAGCGTGGGCGTCGCATTGTCCTCGCGAGACGGTATGTCGCCGGACGCGCTGATCGCCAATTCTGACAAAGCTGCCTATCGAGCAAAAAGGCTGGGCAAGAACCGTTATGCCTTCGCGGCAAGTGATGACGCCATCTAACGTGCGCTATTCCTCCTTGTGCAGTCGTGCGGGCGCCAGCATAATTCAGGCGCACAACATTATCGCCCGGTGCGCGTGTCGGTAGATTGCGGCAACGCTCGCGCCATCGACTGCAGCGTACTCAAATCGCCGCAACGCAACATGAGGACAGCGAAACGTGGATAATCCGGCCATCAAGCGCATCTGGGCGCTCGATTTTCAGTGGCAAACCGCCGACCCGTTCCTGTTCTGCGTGCACCATCAGGATGCCTACCCTAAGGGCAACACCCAGCATGGTCCGCAGGCCTCACTGGCTCAACGCGAGTTGGGAAATGACTTTGCCGGAATCGATGGCTGGCGCATGTACCATGGCCGCGTTGTACCGGGATTCCCGGTGCATCCGCACCGCGGATTCGAAACGGTAACGATTGTGCGGCGCGGGCTGGTGGACCATGCCGACTCCATGGGCGCGGCGGGTCGTTACGGCCGCGGGGACGTGCAGTGGCTCACCGCCGGCAGCGGTGTGCAGCACTCAGAGATGTTTCCGCTACTCGATGCCGAACGTGACAATCCGCTCGAGCTTTTTCAGATTTGGCTCAATTTGCCGGCTGCGAATAAGATGGCCGAGCCGTATTTCGCCATGTTCTGGCGCGACAGCGTTCCCAAACTGGAGACGACGGATGCGTCCGGCCGCGCGATCGAAGTGGAGGTAATCGCAGGCGCGCTTGGCGATGTGCGAGCGCCGGCCCCGCCGCCGAATTCATGGGCGGCGAATCGAGACCATGATGTCGCCATCTGGCTGATCAAACTGGCGGCGGGGGCGCGCTGGTTGCTGCCGCCGACCCGAACTGCGGTCAATCGCAGCGTGTATTTTTACGCAGGCAAGACATTGCAGTTGGCAGGCAGAGAATTCGGGGTGCGGCACGGGGCGATGCTGAATCCGAACCTTGAGGTTACGTTAGAAAATGGCAGCTCGGAAGCCTGCCTGCTTCTGTTGCAGGGACGACCCATCGGCGAACCGGTAGTGAGCTACGGCCCGTTCGTGATGAATACGCGCGCTGAAATCCAGCAGGCCTTTGCTGATTATCAGCGTACCGAATTCGGTGGCTGGCCTTGGTCAAGAAATGATCAGGTGCATGATCCCGCACGCGGACGTTTCGCGCGCTACGCCGACGGCCGCACGGAAGAGGCGGGCGGTAGCTGATTGGGCGTGGCACCCGGTATGCGTACGTAATGCGGCGCGCCGGCCAGATTCTAAGCACAGAGGAAGGTGCTCATGTCGAACGACATCCTGCCGGCAGCGCTGGACTATCTTGCTCGCGGTTGGTCGGTAATTCCGGTACGCGCACGCGAAAAGCGGCCACTGCTGGCGTGGCAACTGTACCAGCAACACCACGCCAGCGAAGATGATTTGCGCGTCTGGTTTGCGCGCTGGCCGCAGGCCAATGTGGGGATCGTAACGGGAGCGGTATCGGGTCTGGTGGTAGTTGATATCGATCGCCAACACGGTGGAGAGGAAAGTATTGCGCTACTGGAGCGCGAACATGGGGCCATGCCGCGCACGGTCGAGGCGATTTCCGGCGGCGGTGGGCGACACATGTATTATGCGCATCCCGCGGGCCATGTTCACAACAAGGTCGGACTCGCGCCGGGCGTCGACCTGCGCGGCGACGGTGGCATGATTGTCGCACCACCATCGCTGCATCCGTCGGGCGGACGCTATGTCTGGCGCAATGGGCAAGCTCCCAACGAGCTGCCACTGGCCCCGTTGCCCGCGTGGCTTTTGGCAAGAATTACGCCCAGAGGAACGCGTGTCGGTCACCCGCTTGTCTACTGGCGGCAGCTGCTCGCGGACGGGGTAGCCGAGGGCAGCCGCAATGCCAGCATTGCGGGGCTCGCAGGGCATCTGCTCTGGCACGGCATAGATGCGGATGTCGCCACGGAACTATTGCTGAGCTGGAATCGCGAACGCTGTCGCCCGCCGTTAGCGGACGACGAGGTTGTGCACACCGTGGACAGCATCGCGCGCCTGCACCGGCGAACCAGCGGCGATGATATGGGCGACGCAGACGAGCCAGATTGATCTGCGGATTTGAATTTTCGTAGAGAGGCAACAGAACTCATGCGCTTTCCGGCTGCAACATGGTCGCGCAGCCTATGGTTGACGTCGACTTTCGCCACGTTGGTTCTCGGTATTGCCGCGCCGCTCGCGTACTGGGGCATCATTCTGTCGACCCGCGTACCACAAATCATCGGTGTCGGCGTCGTTTCGCTGGCCGGTGCGTTATTGTTAGGCACAGCTCTTTTTGTCGTGCGAGGATATGTTATCGATGGTCACGTACTTTACGTGCAGCGTCTGATGTTCTCCACGAAGCTGCCGATTTCCGGCTTGCACGGCATCTGGCGCGATCCGACCGCATGCAAGGGTTCGGTTCGGCTTTATGGTAATGCCGGCTTGTTTGCTTTTACCGGCCTGTATCGCAGCGACAGCCTGGGCATGTATCAGCTTTTCGGGACCGACCTGAATAAGTCAGTTGTACTGAAGCTCGCGCACCACGTGATTGTCATTACACCGGCCGCCCCGGAGGAATTCATTGCCCAAGTGCGATCTCTTTTTCCGAGCGTCGCGCTGGAATCTTCACGCAACGATGGCCTGTCGGCGGGAATGTCAGCTTGAAGCGACATGCAGCGCGGCGTGCGTGACTATGGCGCCGGTAATGAATAGGACAACCCAGGCCAGAGTCCCGATGGCGAACCATGCCGTGGCAAAGAGTCCGTCGCGCGCTCCGCGCGAGCGGAAGAAATAATAGGGCAGGGCGGCCACAGCAAACGCAGCAACGCCGATATTCAACCATGAAGTGCACCGGTAATGCCGTTCGCTGGCATCAAAGTAGTACCAGCAATAGATCAGAAAATCGCTTGCAGCGCTGCCGAACAAACCAATTGGCAGATCCGTCGCTCGCGAAAATTGGGTTGCCGCGCCGGAGATCAGCGACACCAGTGCAATGATGAGTAGTGTCGCTGTTTTTGATTTCATCCGAACTCTCTAAATAAGACTGCCGCGGACTCACTCGCGCGCATTACGCCCATCAGTTCACGCTGGAAGCGCAACATGCATTACCAGATGATAAACGTAGAATTCTTGATCTCGCTTCCAACCGGCAGACTCATAAAGCATTTGAGCCGCATCGTTTTTCCTGGCAGTGGACAATGTCAGCCGGATAGCACCAACTGATCTGCCGAAGTTGACCGAGGCGGTGAGCAACATGGATGCGATGCCTTTGCGGCGCCATGCCGGTTCGACGAACAAATCATTGAGAATGAAGCTGCGTGCCAGCGCTACCGACGAAAAGCTCGGATACAGTTGGGCAAAGCCGACGGGAACGTCACCGTCGTGCGCAACAAAGAGAACGGATTCATGAAGATTGTATCGGTGCAGCAGGAACTGGCGCGCCGCCACCAGATCGCTGGACTGCCCGTAGAACTGACGGTACCGGTCGAAAGCGGGAACAATAGCTTCGACATCGGACAGAACGGCCCGGTGCACGGTGACCTGGTTCATTGTCTTGGCTCTTTTTCTTTTTTCGATTGACGGTCTCGACCAGACAAAGTGTACCTGCGCTCTGTCAGGTGGGCGAACCTTGCGGGTTCCTGTATGGTGCGCGCTACTGGAAATCAAGCACTTATCGAAACCTACTCGCCCATCCTCGCAGCACCCATTTGTGAAAAGCCGTGCCACCGACACGGGCATAGCTCGGGTTACCTGGGTAGACGCATGCGGTAATCGCGATCGCGTCCCAGTGAGCCGGAAGGGCGCCACCGTCGACTCCGCCGGTCGCCGCGTGTTTCGTGTGGCGCGCGACCAGAAATCAAGCGCTAGCGCGAAACCGTGCCCCGCTATCTCAACGGCTCAAACGTGAATTTCTGCCCTCCCACCGCGGCTTCGTACATGAACCCGCCTTTCACATGGATGAAGATGGCCATGCCTTTGACATAAGTCGCGGCCAGCTGCTTGCCGGTTGAGGGGCTGTTGCTCACCCCCACCGTCGAGCCGATGGTTCCGGTCTGTGTCTGGGCAGCAGCAGTAACGGCAACAGCGGAAGCCGTGGCATCGAGTTCGAAATTCCCGCGCGTAAAGTCATCGTAGGCACGCTGATCCTGGAAGAAGATGATTTCGCTGTATGCCTGCCCACCCATCTGCAGACCGAAGGAAAGCTTGAATACCGTGGTGAAACCAGTTACCTGGCCGGCGCGATAAACCTGGCCTCTGCCGAAGGATCCGCCAATGAACGCCGCGCCCTTGCCGATCTTTGGAAATACCGCGTATCCGTAAGAACTTTGGAATAGAGATTGTGCCAGTGACGATTGGCGAAAAACCTGAAGCGTGGATGAGTAATCTTGGACCTGAGCCGCATTGGCTTGGGCACTGACAAGCGCCAAGAGTGCTGCGACGAACAAGGTAATGCGCATTTTCATTTCATTCTTCTCCGGTGACCCGCTGGCTGTCCTTTGACGGCAGGCGTCATTGTATATCCAATTCGCTCGCCATGTTTGCCGCGAGGTGGTTGTCTACTGGGACTGCGCACTAAGCCGTGGGTTCACGCGTGCGCACGAAAAACCGACCGCCGGCTTGCTGTGCGCGCCGACGTACATCACCTGTACCGGCTTATGCACGATCGCATAGGGAATAATATTGACATTATTGTTTCAATTAGGACACATGGCGAACAATTTGTCGCGCGCAGAATTCGCTCGGGCTCGACGCTAGCCGGATCCGCGCCGGGGCGCTTGTCTGGGGCGGGCCTGCGCGTATTTATGCACATCCTGGACAGCTGGCGGGTCGGTGAAGCAGCACGCATGCCATTTTCGGGCGCCGCGCGTTCCAGCTATCATCGCTGGCGCAACGATTAGCGGACATCTCACCGTGGGTCAGACGTTCTGGAACGGATGTACTACGTTCGTAACCGGAGTCACCACAAACCTGAATGCCGTTCAGGGTCCGCTGAATCAATGGTCCCCGGAAGAGATCATCTACCAGGTCAACTCAACGACTTCAAGCAACGACGGGCTTTTGTCGTGGTATGTGAACAGCTTCCAGGTTGCGCAGCTTCCGGTCAACATGGGATGGACCACATACCATCTTATCATGCGCAATTCGTTCTCCAACGAAGACATGATCCGGATGCTTACCCAAGGTGTGGCGGAAAACGCTACGTCTTTCCCGACTACGAACACCTTTTGAATTGGATGATATTTACATCGACAACACCTGGGCACGCGTAATGATCAGCAACGCTCCGACATGGGTGACGACTACCACCAGGGAAATTGAGATTCCGACAGCGCGGGCTGATGGTTCGATAACGATCTCTGTGCACAACGACACGTTCGCCGACCTGCAAAAGGAATATCTCTACGTTGTCGATTCTAACGGGAACTTTAACCAGACTGGTTATGCCCTCCGCACCTCCTGTCCGTCGCCGCCGGCCAACGTCCGCGTTGAATAAGTTTCCTCGCCAAGCTCCAGTGGCTTGACGTGACACTGGGGCGGCAGGCGCAATTCCTCTGGAGGGCGGACAAACCTGCTGGCCTCCCGGGGACAACCCCAGTCAGGTGGCGAGGGACCGTCCATTCCATTAATTTGCGATGGTCTGGACAGGCAATCTGCTTGTTACCCGCTCGCTCTTCCATTCTTCCATTTGATTACGCCCCGGTACGTCCGCAGGTAACGAGGCATAACGGCTGCTGACCTGCGAACGGAGAATTCTCCGATCGCTCCAACTCCAGCGCCGCAAATTCATCGGCCTCGCCTCGGCGCTGATCGGAATGGCTTTGCGTTGTGCAGATCGTTCGTGCGCGAAAGCCTACCCCAACCACAATGACCCGGGAGATCGTAAGATGCCGGTTGGGATTTGCACCCACCGAAAGATCGTGCCTTGGCACGGCGCACTGGCGGCGTGGTTTGTAATTCGCCATGTCCACGTGCGTCGGGACGTCTCCGACGATTTGCTCACGGCGTCCGAAACTGACAATCACCCCGGAGGCGCGGTAAATACAGTGAGGGTTGGTTCTGTGGTTTCGGCGCCGATGTAGTAATCGCCGCTGATCGTTTTGAGGCGCAGAACCATGTAGGAGGGAAGGTTCAGGATGTTGACAGGCATAAGGGACTTTTCTCGCATAACCTGGAATCCCCAACTCCAAATGACTCATCAGGTAATCCATCATCGCTTCGAGGCTAGGTTACTGTGGCGCCACACAACCATGACTTCACAGTATTCGAGAGATAAATGATGGTCAAATCAAGTTTGATTAAACTCTTATCTTCTCGCAGGCGCTGTGCGTGCTTGGCTATCTGATTCGGTTATATGTGGTCGTAGACTTAAGTGTACCTGAGCATTTTGCTACTGTGGTTATGGCTTGCCCATCCTGGCTGATATTTATTTCCATAGTTTCCATTTCACGATCATCACAGTTCCAGCCTCCATCACCGAACTGTAGGGGTATAATGAATTGGCGGCTGCTGAATGTGGTAGCGGGGAGACCGCGTAGATGCACGCCTATTTCATTGGGGGTCATCAATCTTCCCGACGCAGTATTCGGGTTTTGTACGAAGTACCCGCTCATTTCATGGCCATGAATTTCAATATATGTATAACTGAATTGATTGGGAGCCGTCAGGTCCCATCTTTGGCCAGCTTGATCCATAGAGACTGCCTTCCAAACTCCACCATCCAGCCCCGCGTACACGGCATCCTGTCTTGCCTTGGCGGCCTGTTCGGCGGCCTTCACGCCCGCTGCCTTCTCCTGCTCGGCCTCGACCGCATAGATTTTATCCTGCACCGCACGCGCACCGGGGCCGCGCGGATCAGCCATCAAGGATAACTTTAGATTCACGATGGCTTCCGCATACTGCTGTTTGAGTTCCAAGGCGATGCCGAGATTATAGTAAGCATCAGACCACCAGGGCGCTATTAGCAGGGCCTTGCGGTATTCCTGGATCGGCAGATCGTAGTCCGTTTCCGTCGTTGCCTCTTTTAGCAGGGTTACAGCTTTGACGAAATGCCCGCGAGCTTCCTCCGGCACAGCCGGCGCGTATTTCTGTCTCAGAGAAAATTTGATGATATTTTCACGTAGCGCGTTGTCGGTTGGGTTCTGTTGCAACTGTTCGACCATTTGATTGAGCTGTTGGCTCGGTGATCCAGCGTGTGCCACGCCTCCATACAATGTTGCGCATACGATAACGACAAATATTCTGAGCATTGGCTTCATGTTTATCCCTATCTATAAAGTAACAACCTTCGGAACTCTTTGAACAATTGTAAGCGCATTGCCATCATCCCCTACGCCGCCGTCTTCTTCAATATCGATCCAGTGCCGGCGGTCTCGGTCCAGCGCCACGGCAACAACAGCTCATAGTCCCCAAGCGTTTTGGCCTGCGGCAGTCTCGTGAACACGTCGTGGAGATACCGGTACGGCTCGATTTGACTGGCCTTGGCGATTTCGATCAAGCTGAAGAGTCTGGCCGAAGCGATCGCGCCCCAGCGCTCCAGATGATCAAGCCAGCGGGATTCGTCGGAGGTTGGAACTCGGACAGGTGCAGCAACGGCGGTCTTCGGAATGGATCGGGCTCCTCGTTGTGAATGGGGACAACGGAGAGCATGATCCTCATGCGGGCCCGGGATGGGAAGGTGGGGTTATTTGAGCGCATACCTATGTTCCGGGCCAATAGAAAACGCTGCACATTCTTCGTGCGCGATTTATCCGAGTGTGCGTCACGCAGGCGGTGATTATACCGCAATGTTACGTCCAGTCGGGGCTGTCGCCGGCGCGCCAGCGGGAACATTACGCCTAGAACATTTCGGTTATTACCGGGATGGTCAGCCTATCAGCAACTTCGCCAAGATTGCCGGTGCGCTTCATGCAATCGGCGTACGACAGCGACGCAAGCAACATGTCCCCGTGGGCACAGGGTGGCGATGCAAGGTATGGTCAAGTTCGTCACATTAACTTCTTGTACGAACAATTAGACTGCGGCCCGCGGGTGTTATCCGCGTGATTTAGGAATCACGCGATCGATGATGTTTGGAATGTAACTGCAGGTTTTCCTGGGATCCGGATGCACCGTCGTATATTCGACGTAATCACCGCGCTGTACGTTAAGCGATGCCGGTACCAGCGCGATGGTAAATAGGTAAGGTGTCGTAATCGACATGAGCCTTACGCGCCTGTTGTCGAAGTAGTCGGGCGCCAGCTGGCCACGGATATTGCGTTCGGTCGCGGTAATGCCTGCCAGTACTTCCCGGCGAGACACAAACGATGCCACGCGGCCAAGCAGACGCGAACCTGGCGGAAGCTGAGTTGAACCAAGACGCATAGGACACTCTCGTCGCGCGAGCGGGTAGGGCGGCGTCGGTATGGCGCTATAGGTTGCCTGACCCTGGCACTGATCCAGCACGGGTTTGATGCGCGCGAATTCCGGGGTGCTGGCGAATTGCATTCCGTAAATGTGGGCGAAGCGCGCCATATCCGAAAGGCTGTCCGCCGTCAGATTGGACGCAACTACGTTCCAGGAACAGCGACAGAAAGAATCAGAGTAGGCCGGCGCCTCGCCATTCTGCCGGCCGCGGGCGAGACAGCCGTCCAAGAAAATCGAGCGTGGATCGTTCGCACTCACTGCAGTCGGATTGTTGGCGGATGAGTCGTCTGCCAAGACGGACCGAGACATCATGCCGGCAAGCATTACGGCACCGAACAGCAACAACCAGAATCGCTGCCTTTTTCTCATTTGTATCCTCTGACACGCTAATTCGCGCAGGACGGCGCGAACACGAGTTATGCCTCGTGGTCATAGCGTTCGCTCCCGGTGTGCGTGTGATGGTCCGGAAATGCGTGCGCTCGCGGCCCAAAGCGTCCTCCCTGGGTGGAGTCTGCCCAGACAATTATAGTCGAGGTTTACGACGGCGTTTTCGTGTCGGCAGGAATGCGCCTGACACAGCGATTGCAGCTGCCGGATATGCTGCGACACATCGATAATCATCTGGCGATTTGATCGGTCTGACGCGGTGGTCGCAGGTTATCGCCGACAAGCATCGCCGGTGCAAGCACAAATCTATTGGCTGCAGGCAGAATTGTGTCTGTTTGACTGCTCGACTAACCTACCTCAATTTTTCGGCCGGATCTGACTCGGTGCGACAGTATACGCTAACGCACGCCATCCGTTACTGCGCGCTCTGCCGCTCGAGGATCATTCGCGCCCTGGGACATACTGTTGATGCGCATGGTCGCGCCTTGTTTGAGATTATACCTTGGCCAGCTGCAGTCCCCGTGAGCGACGAAACCGATCCAAGCCGCATGCATGATGTCAGCCAGTTGCTATGGTGCTGACCTTGATCCGAGGGGGATCGCCAGGACATGTCTCACCCGTGCGCCCTTCTCGGCGTTGCGTAGGCCCGGGACATCGTCGCTTGAGGGATCGAACTGGAAGATCATCAGATCAATTTCCCTAAAACCCCGCCTGTCCGGACCGTACGTAGGCCGTGCCGACTGTCCGACACTTCCCCCGCATTCATCAATCGCGCTGCTCCACTGATGGAAGGCATTTTATCCGAAATTCGCAATCGGTGAGCGATCTGTAAGTCGCGCTCAGTACCATGATGCGCCAAGTCATGGCGCAAATTCATCAATAATCGCCACTTTCCGATTGCGCTTGGGTGGGGGGTCCAGGTGTAGCGTGCCGTACCACCACAGGGCAGTCGATGAGACGGGGTGTGTACCAGCGGTGCCGTTACCATCGACGTAAGCGACCTGGGGCGACACGGGCTGCTTCACCACAAACTCAACCAATTGATGACGCTTTGAAATAAAAAAGGGGGACACCCATCATGATCGCCAGCCACCGTACGGCCATCCGCGCTGAGCGCGTTCGGCTTTCTGCCAGGATCC
This sequence comes from Pseudomonadota bacterium, assembly GCA_021783175.1. The sequence continues at coordinate 6,871 of JAJXUF010000018.1, read as the reverse complement.
TGTCCGGGAGCGCGCTCACTTTGAGTCTCGTGCTCAGCGCCTGTGGGGGAGGAGGCGGTGGTGGCAACACGACACCGACGGCGGTGACCAACCAGTGGACCTGGGAGGGCGGGTCCAGCACCGGCAACGTTCAAGGCAGCTACGGCACACTCAGCGTGGCCGCCTCTGGCAACATTCCCGGAGCACGAGATCACGCCGTCAGCTGGACCGACGCGAACGGCAATGTCTGGCTCTTTGGCGGTAACGGGTATGATTCGGCGGGAACGCAGGGCGACCTCAATGATCTTTGGAAATTCAATCCCACAAGCAAGGAATGGACCTGGGTGGCCGGGCCCGATACCTCCAGCACTGCGAGTTTATCAGGTGCCACGGGCATCTACGGCAGCCTAGGCACGGCCGCTTCCGGGAACATTCCCGGAGCACGAGAAGATGCGGTCACCGGAACCGACGCGAGCGGCAATCTCTGGCTCTTTGGCGGTTACGGCTATGATTCGGCGGGGACATCGGGCGATCTTAATGATCTTTGGAAATTCGATCCCGTGGCACAGGAATGGACCTGGGAGGGCGGGTCCAGCGCCGTCAACGCCAAAGGTACCTACAGCGCCACACACGGCACGGCCGGGCCCAATTATATCCCCGGGGCGCGGGCTGACGCCGTCACCTGGACCGACGCGAGCGGCAATGTCTGGCTCTTTGGTGGTTACGGCTATGATTCGGCGGGAACGCTGGGCAACCTCAATGATCTATGGGAATTCAACCCGGCGCTCAAGGAATGGACCTGGGTGGCCGGACCCAATACGTCCAGCACTGCCAGTCTGTCGGGCGCCACGGGCATCTACGGCAGCCTCGGCACGGCCGCTTCCGGCAACATCCCCGGAGCGCGAGGTTTCGCTGCCGCCTGGACCGACACGAGCGGCAATCTCTGGCTCTTCGGTGGTTACGGGTATGATTCGGCGGGGAAACTCGGTCGTCTGAATGATCTTTGGAAATTCGATCCCGTGGCACAGGAATGGACCTGGGAGGGCGGGTCCAGCACCATCAGCGCCCCAGGCAACTACGGCACCCTCGGCACGGCCGCTTCCGGCAACATCCCCGGAGCGAGAAATAGCGCCCTCGCCTGGGCCGACGCGAGCGGCAACCTCTGGCTTTTCGGCGGCGTCGGAGTCTCGTCGGATTTCAATGATCTTTGGAAATTCGATCCCGTGGCACAGGAATGGACCTGGGAGGGCGGATCCACCACCGGCAACGCCTCAGGCAACTACGGCACCCTCGGCACGGCCGCTTCCGGCAACAACCCCGGATCGCGGGATAGCGCCATTGCCTGGACCGACGCGCGCGGCAACTTCTGGCTTTTCGGCGGCGCCGGGTTCGCAGACAACGCCTTCAATGATCTGTGGAAGTATCAGCCGTGAGGGAATCGCAACCCGGTCGGACCAGGGCACTGGCACGAGCCGCAGGATATTGAGTCTCAACGACGCTGCGGTTCAGGCGCGGGTGTTCTGGTTTGCGAAGGCCATGCGGAATCTGGTGGGGTGCGCCTGTGGCGGACTATTTGTCCCGGTGCTGTCTCACCTGCCGTCGCTCGCTGCGTTGACTGCATAGGAGTCCCCTGAATTACCCGGAGCCAGGGGCATTTGCCGGTGCGGCCAGATTTTGCATACTTTAACTTCTGGTTATTCCCCAGCAGCGCGCCTCCTTGTGACCATGGCGCGGTTCGCCTGGTCACATCGACATTCGCAGCGTGTCTATGCTGACCATGCGATCCAGGTCAAGGAGCGTCAGCATCACGCCATTCGTTAACGCCCAATGGCAACGGCCACCGCATTGCTTCCCGCTGGCGGCGGATCGAGATCGATGGGAGCCGCTAGGTACGCGGAAGTACTCTTCAAGTTGCGCAGAGCGTCGACCAGATCCGGCCAGGGTTCTGCCCACACGCTCGGAAAGATGCATTCGCCGGGATGCCGTACTGGATAGGCAAGACTCTCGACGCCAGGAGTAAATTCACAGTGAATTCCAGGCTTGCTGTTGCCACGCGGATCGCATCGATACCACCCGTAACCCTTGAGCCAGACCGCGACGAAACCATGCAGGCAGTAGGGCGGGGAAGGGCCATCAAGCGTTAATCGCTGGTAGCAGAAGCCTGCGGGAATGGCGTTGGCGCGCAGCAGCGCTACCAGCAGATGACTCTTGGCCAGACAAAAGCCGGTCCCAGTCGCAAGCACATCAGAAGCCACGCAAGGAACCTCTTCGCGGCGGAAATCGACGCAATGCTGAATGTTGTCCCGCACCCAGTCAAAACTGCGTTTGGCCGTTTCTTCAGGCGTCGCGCACAAAAAAGTCGCTGCCAGTCCGGCAACCGACGGATGCCCGCAATTCACCACATCGCTTGCCGCAAGATATTCTTTGGTCTTGAACATGCTTGTCCTCTGGCGTCGTGTATCTGGGATGACCTTTTTGCGCCCTGTGACAGAAGGCGGCAACCGCGTGCCTTGCAGATTTCATTCTGCCAGATATGCCACCGTACACGCGAGAAACCAAACAAGTGGCGCATTTGCGCTTACTTGGTCGACACCTGATTACAGATGCTTCGCGAAACCGGTCGGGAAGAGAGTGACGCTCGGGGCGCAACCCAGGGCGAATCTGACGCCGGCGGGCTCGGAGCATCTGGTCCGCAAGCGTGTTCGTCAAGAACAGCGGATCGATTCATCCGGCAAGGTGTGACCAAAATTGATCCCGCGAACAGCCAAGGTGCAGGAAAAAACCCGCCTGGAGATATCCGCAGCAGTCGCGGCAAAAAGCACCTGTGGCACGCGCTGATAATGGAAAAACGATGCTAGAACAAACGTTTGCGTGATGTATCGAGGTCTGTTAAGGTGGGGGAATTTGGTGCCGAGGAGAGGACTTGAACCTCCACGGGGTTGCCCCCACTAGCACCTGAAGCTAGCGCGTCTACCAGTTCCACCACCTCGGCATTGATTCAACCCCTTTCCAGATACAAGGTCCGGGACCGTCTCAGGCGCAGCACTGTACCGAGAGAAGAAATTCATGTCAACGCAAAAACCGCAATCACACGAACCCGGCGTCGACCCGATGGCCGATCGTGAAGCACAAAAATACGAGTTCCCGGTACCCAGCCGCGAAGCGATCCTGGCGCATCTTGCACAGCGGGGCGAGCCCCTGTCCTTTAAGTTCCTGGCGAACGAATTGGGCGTAGAAAGCGAGCGCGACCTGGAAGCCTTTGGGCGCCGTCTGCGCGCCATGGAGCGCGACGGGCAATTGCTCAAGAATCGCCGCGGGCGCTATGGTCTGCTGCAGAAAATGGACATGGTATGCGGGCGCATCATTGGACACCCCGACGGTTTCGGTTTTCTCGTACCCGATGAAGGCGGGCAGGACCTCTTTCTCCCGCCCAAGGAAATGCGATCGGTTCTGCATGGCGACCGGGCCGTGGCGCGCGTGGTCGGCATCGATGCGCGTGGTCGCAGGGAAGGCACTATCGTCGAAGTCCTGGAACGCCAGCACGCAACCGTAGTCGGGCGCTACACAAGCGAAAACCGCATCGCATTTGTCGTGCCATCAGACAGGCGCATCAGCCAGGAAATTCTAGTGCCCAGCGGGGAGGAGGCGGGCGCGCGCGACGGTCAGATCGTCGTAGTCGCCATCAGCGAGCATCCGACACAACGCACCCGCCCCGTCGGGCGCATTGTCGAAGTGCTGGGCGATCATATGGCGCCTGGCATGGAAGTGGAAGTCGCAATCCGCAGTTACGGGCTTCCGCATGTCTGGCCTGACCGTGTACAGGACGAAATTGCCGGTTTTAAACCGGAGGTCCCGGAAGCAGCCAAGGCGGGTCGGGAAGACTTGCGCAAATTATCGCTGGTGACGATCGACGGCGAGGATGCGCGCGATTTCGACGACGCGGTGTTTTGCGAGCGCCAGGGAAAATCTTTCCGTCTGGTCGTAGCCATCGCCGATGTGTCAGCCTATGTCGAACCTGGCACTGCGCTCGATGCCGAGGCCTACCAGCGCGGTAACTCCGTGTATTTTCCCAATCACGTGATACCCATGCTGCCGGAGATACTGTCGAACGGGCTGTGCTCGCTCAATCCGCATGTCGATCGTCTGTGCGTGGCCTGCGAAATGCACATCAGTGCGCGCGGCAAAATCGAGAAGTACCGCTTCTTTCGCGCTGTCATGCGCTCGCAGGCGCGTCTTACCTATACCAAGGTGGCCGCCATGCTGGTGGCGCAAGACTCGGCACTGCGTCGCGAATACGCCACACTCGTGCCGCATCTTGAGGATCTGTATGCTCTCTACACGGTGTTGCACAAGGCGCGCACTGCGCGTGGTGCGGTCGATTTCGAGCTTCCGGAAACGCGCATCATCTACGACGCGCAGCGCAAGATCGAACGCATTGAACCGCTAATGCGCAATGATGCACACCGCCTTATTGAAGAATGCATGCTTGCCGCGAATGTCAGCGCCGCCGAATATCTGGCGCACCACAAGATCCCGGTTCCGTTCCGAGTGCATGCCGGGCCGACTGCGGAAAAGCTTAGTGCACTGCGCGAGTTTCTGTTCGAACTCGGCCTTGATCTCGGCGGCGGCGACGATCCCAAGGCGGCTGATTACGCCAAGTTGCTGCACGATGTTGAAGGTCGAGCCGAAGCGCGTCTGGTGCACACTGTGATGCTGCGCAGCCTGAGCCAGGCACTGTACACACCGGACAACATTGGCCACTTTGCCCTCGGCTACCGCAATTACGCGCATTTCACTTCACCCATCCGGCGTTATCCGGATCTATTGGTGCACCGCGCGATCGGTGCGCTGCTCGAGCGCAAGCCGGCGCTCGCGACACAGGCGGAGGCGCAGGTCCAGGGCGAACAATTCTCAATGACCGAGCGGCGCGCGGACGATGCGACGCGCGATGTTGTGCGCTGGCTTAAGACGGAATTCATGACCGGCAAGGTGGGCGAGGAATTCGATGGTCTTATCAGTGGTGTCACCAGTTTCGGGTTGTTTGTGGAACTGGCCGATATTTTTGTCGATGGACTGGTGCACATCACTGCGCTCGGTAACGATTATTACCATTTCGACGCGGCCAAGCACCGCCTGATGGGTGAGCGCACGGGCCAGATGTTCCGGCTTGGTGATCCCGTGCGGGTACGCGTGGCGCGCGTCGACCTGGACGATGCCAAAATCGATTTCGAGCTCGTTGCGCACGCCGCATCCGACAGCGGCAAACGCGGCAAGGGCACGCGCAAGGTTAAGCGCACTGCGCAACGCACGGCGGCAAAGGCCAAACGTACCCGCGGGGATGCCCGCAAGGCCGCAAGACGTCCTAAATGAGTACCGAGCGGGCACGGGTTCAGCGCATTTTCGGCTGGCACGCAGTGCTGGCGGCGATTGAACAGGCGCCTGAGCGGGTACACCGCGTTTGGCTGGACGAAGGTCGCGCCGGGGCGCGCGCGCAGGCAGTGCTTGAGGCGGCCAAAGCCGGCGGAATTCCCCTGGAACGCGCCCAGCGCGCAACGCTTGATGTGCTGGCAGGGGCGCAGCAGCATCAGGGCGTGGTAGCCGAATGTGCGGCCATCGATATGCCGCACGAACAGGATCTCGGAGCCTTTCTGGCAGCGCTAGGCACGGCGCCGTTTCTGCTGGTGCTGGATGGGGCGCAGGATCCGCATAATCTCGGGGCCTGCCTGCGCAGCGCGGATGCCGCCGGCGTGCATGCGGTGGTGTTGCCACGCGACAATGCCGTCGGCATCACGCCGACTGTGCGCAAGGTAGCGAGCGGTGCCGCGGAAAGCGTGCCGGTTTTCCAGGTGACCAACCTGGCCCGCACCTTGGAAGAGCTCAAGGCGGCTGGGCTGTGGATTGCCGGGGCCGCCGGTGATGGTGACCGTGATCTCTATTCGACCGACCTGCGCGGCCCGCTTGCGCTGGTGCTGGGGGCGGAAGGCAAGGGCATGCGGCGCTTGACGCGGGAACGCTGCGACTTTCTGGTGAGCATACCGATGGCTGGTAGCGTTTCCAGCCTCAATGTGTCGAACGCCGCAGCCGTGTGTCTGTTCGAGGCGGTCCGTCAACGACGCAGATCAGGCCCGGGGGCAGGCAAAATTCCGCCGCCGGCTGGGCAGGATTGATAGACGACTTGCTACTTGCTGGCAAATTCCTTAGAATTCCCCGCCTTTAAGCCCCGGCATTTCCTCCGGGTCCTCCTTGCCTCACCGGCCCTGTTCCGGGAGGCTTTCAACCACAGGGAGATACAATGCGTCATTATGAAATCGTGTTTCTGGTCCATCCCGACCAGAGCGAGCAGGTTCCCGCGATGATCGATCGCTACCGGTCCATCATCGAATCCGGCAAGGGCGCTATTCACCGTCTTGAAGACTGGGGCCGCCGCCAGCTTGCCTATCCCATCAATAAGGTGCACAAGGCGCACTACGTACTCATGAATATCGAGTGCGACGACACCGTGCTGCGTGAGCTCGAGACGGCGTTTCGCTTCAACGATGCCGTGATCCGCTCGCTTACCCTGTCGCGCAAGGCCGCCGTCACCACGCCATCTGCGCTGGTGAAGGAGAAGGAAGAAGAGGGCCGCACGTCTTCGGCACCGGTGCGTCGCGCGGATGCCGACGACGACGATGAGACAACTGGTGTGGCCGATGAGGCGCCCAGCGTCAGCTGAGTGCGGTATTGCCGCCAGCCACTGTCACTAGAGTTAGAGCAGAATTCGGGAGTCAAGCATGTCACGATTTTTCCGCCGCAAGAAGTTTTGCCGTTTTACCGCCGAGGGTGTCGTCGAGATCGACTACAAGGATATCGCCACGCTCAAGAGTTATGTCACCGAGACCGGCAAGATCATCCC
>JAJXUF010000098.1 GCA_021783175.1 Pseudomonadota bacterium | reverse complement strand
TTGAACTGGTTCGAGGCTCGCGATGAAGTCTCTCTCGGTGCCGTCGAAGGCCTGAACAACAAACTTGAAGGTGAGCCTCAGAACATCCTAATGGATTTCGTACCTCAAAAGCCATAAAGATCATACTTTATCATAAGCTTGGCACGCTACCAGAGCCAGAGCTCACCCACAGATTCTGCTGAGGAACCGAAATGTGTAAGGAATCGGACTTATTCTAGCCTTGGGGGGTCAAGTGGTAACGATGGACTCGGTTGGGTGAAGCCGAGACACGAGTTGCAATGGCGTGTTTGGCGGCGGACATTCGCCAGATTCCACGTCGATCCCAGGGGAAACAGGTAGTGGCCGATGGCGCCTGTCTGTAGGACAGCAGCTGGATGCAGTTGCGTGATTTTGGGAACTTGGCCAATCTTTCGGCCGGATCGATACGCCGGATGGGACGGCGCATGAATAGCACACCCGCGTCAACAGAGAAAATGACCATTCACAAATATTTAAGCCTGATTGCAAACAAGAAAACGGTGCTTGTGGCAGGTATGTACCGTTCGGGCAGCACGTGGCTTTACAACGCCGTTCGGCTGATTTGTGAGGCGGCGCAGCCGGGTGCCACATACACGTGCTGGGTCGACGACTTCCAAATCGACGCAGCGCAGACGGCGGAAAACATCGTTGTCAAACTGCACGATCCTGATGAGCTACTCGCGTCGGCAGCTTGGCGCACCTTCACCAGCCATCGGGACCTTCGCGATGTTGCGGCTTCGGCTCTTGACATGGGAGTCGTCGGAGACACGTCATCAGTTATGAATTATCTTGCGCGCGCTGTGCGCGACTATAATTTCTGGCGGATGCGGTCGCAGCTGGATGCTGATTATGAAACCGTCGCCAACGAGCCGGAGCGAGTTCTGCGCCGCATTGCCGTATTGCTGGACCTTGAGATCAATCGGAAACAGCTGATTGCGATCATCGATACACTAGACCATCTGCAAGTGCTGCCCGAGGCTGCCTGTGACTATCACGACAGGATCACGTTGCTTCATCCAACCCACAGGGTTGACGGCAGGGCGGGACGGTTGGCGGAGCGTCTGGATGACGCGCTGGTGCGGGTGATTGAATTCGGCTTTGGCCATGAGCTGCAATCCATGGGTTACCAGCTGTCCGCAGATGCGCCGGATGTTCCGGGTAACCGGTTCTTGGAAATGGCGCAAGATGACATGTTTTTTGAACCGACGTACCGGCAAGATCAAGAGTCGGCGGCTGTGCTGTCAGACTGGCAATGCGAGGACCTCGCGGTGTTCTTCGATATGGCGCCGTCCGGAGACGATTATAAGGTATTTTCCTACCTCTCCGGGTTGACTCGGCAGATGCCCGACGAGGCGTTCATCACAGCCGGGATATACGGACATTACAATGGCCCTCCGCTGCGGGCTGTGACGCGCAACGTAAAGAAATATCGACCACACGCTAGAAATCGATATTCGCTGAGGCCTGTGGCACGCAGAATGAAGAAATTCGCGGTCCGCGCTCTTGGGAAGCAGATGCGGATATCAGGCAATGCAGCGAATGATCAGTGGGCCCGTTTCCCAAGAGGAGCAGCTGGCCGCCATTGGTTTTCTAATCTGGATGACAGGCTATATTCGTGGCGAGATTTTGTTGTTTCACACGCATCCGGGAGAATGGCCGTCGTTCTGTTTACTCGAAACGCAAAATTCGCCCTCAAAGCGGTGGAATCTCTCATTATTTTTTCACGCAGCCTGCCGCAACGTATGGTGGTGGTCCTGCTCCAGGAAAATTGTGCGGATTTGGAGATTTTGAAACGCATCCGGTCCTTTGGTGTGCGGGTGCTATTCGATGGCAGCAGCTACGGAGATCCCAGGTGTCTGCAATATTCGGGAGGACTGAGGTTTGATTTTAATGATCCCGTAGAGAGTCCATATCTTTACTATAAGGCCCCGGCAATTAACTGGCGCATGCAAATTGCCGCGAGCCGTATGGTATCGGACCGTCCAGAGGTGATCCTTTTTGTGCGACCCGATTGGTCGCAGTGCGGGAGCGCAACCACTTTTGATAAGCTGACGATGCTATTTCACGAACGCGGCGCGATCGTTGTGGACGTGGCTTTGCAGCCGTATTTTTCTCGCTATGATGCGGTAACGGTCAAAGCTCTGCTGGATGAGGTAAATGGCGATATACCAAAGAGTCTGTATATAAACCTGCGCAGCGCCGGATTTATGGAACGTCATGTCCGGATGGTGCTTGCGCTGATACGGAGATCTTCGCGGACAATTGCCGGATTTATGCCGGCTTTTTACAGGCGTTGTGTTTTGCCAAGAGCAGTGAAAAACCTGATCGCTGAGGCGCGGCCGGATTATCTCTACGTCAATCACTATTTCACGCTGCCATTTGCCAAAGATTTGTGTCCCAACCGTCCGGTATTTCTTGACACGCACGACTTGCAGTCCATCAACTTCATCAGTCACGATTATCATGTTAACATCCCGTGGCTGAAACTGAGTAACTCGCTCAGCGCGAATCTCAAGGAGGAACTTGCCATTGTCCGGATGGCTGACAAGGTTACTATGGTCAACCAGGAAGAGCTGCGGCTTGCGGAACGCATGTGTCCGGGCCTGGACATATTTTATTATGTGCCGGTACCTATACCGCGGGTGCTTGGTCACAGTGCATCGGCGCGACCGTCAGAAGGAACAGTGTGCCGTTGTTTAATTGTGGCGAGCCGCAATTCGGCGAATGAACGCAGTTTGGAGTGGTTCCTGAGGCACATTTGGCCGCAGGTAGTACGGAAAGGGGTGGAGTTGAATATCATCGGTAGCATTGCCGATTCGTTTGGCAACTGCGCCTGTCCGCAAGTCCGGTGGTGGGGTGTTGTCGCTGACCTTGCGGCTTCCTATAGGGAAGCAGATTTGGTATTGCTGCCGGTGACCAACGGCGGTGGCATCGCAATCAAGACGCTAGAAGCAATTATGCACGAGAAGCCAATTGCGGCGACTCGGTACGCATTGCGTGGTTTGCCAGAAAATGTCCACAGTGTGCTCTCCGCGAGTGCCGACGCGCAAGAGCTAACCCGCGATATAATACACCTGATCGAAAGCAGCAGCGAGCGGGAAAACCGGCGCGCGAAAACCGTTCAGGCCAAGGAGCTTCTGGTCAATGCCCAGTTCGATCTTTTGCTGCACGAGCAACTGGATGATCTGAGGCGAAAGGGCGACTTTCGGAAAACAGCCTCAGGGAATAAGGCGACTTCCGCGAAGAAGGCGGTGATACGCAGGAACGTCGACATGGATATGCACGTCCGGATATCTGCGGTGATCGAGCGCTATTACCGTGATGGAGACCGTTCTTCAGGCACGGTATATCGCAGCGCGGAAGGAGTTAACGGCGACGGAAGACCGGCATATATTGATGAGATGCTCGCGCGCACTACGCCTCATGACGAAGACTACGGTATCTTCAGGATCTTCGCCGATGAGCGGGACATAATATTGGATATCGGCGCGAACTGGGGATACTCGGCGGGTTCGATCTGGGCGAGTGGCGCTCATTGCCGCATCATTTCCTTTGAGCCGCTGGCCTGTTACCAGGCATGTCTCGAGAGAATCGCCAAATTGAGAAAAGGGCGATTTGACTTTCGAATGGTTGCCTTGGGAGCGAGTCGTGGGCAGCTGAGGTTCGTGGTTCCTGTTGTTAACGGAACGGCAATCACCGCCCTTACGTCCGCGAATTCGGATCCGAACTTGATAGATTTGATCAATAATATTGAAAATCACATTACGGAATGGATGCCAGATGTTGGTGCCGGTGCCGACATAAGGTTGCAGGAGTTCGATACGCTCATCGATACGTTGGACCATATACTGGAATCGGAGCAATTCGATTTCCCGATCGAGCGAATTGTAGCGATCAAGGTGGACGTGGAAGGCCTCGAGGACCAGGTGATTCAGGGAGCCGTGGCTACTATTATTAAACATAAGCCACTGATCTTGGCTGAAAGTGGGAACCGAAACCACCGGCTCGTCCATTTGCTGCAACCGCTCGGATACCTTTACACGGAACGACAAGGGGAAGTTCTTGTTGCTATCGAAGGCACACACACAACGTCCGCAAACGGATTTTTCCTGCATCCGGATTTCATTCCTTTTTATGAGAAGATGGGGATATTGGTTGCGGGGAGTATGTCCAAAGCGAATGCTAAATCAGTGTAGCGTGATCCTCTGTGTGCTTCGGTCTTTTTTGAAACTCCGTTTGGTGCCACAAGAAGCTTCCTTCGTTAAATAGATCGCTTCCACCGTGTCTTTCCCTTTAGGCAGAATGCGCAGATATGCGCACCTTCCAACGTGCGTCGTCCGCAAAGACGTCATCACAACCGTAGTTGTCGTGATGATGTGGTCGTTGTGCAAGCTGTAAAAAATCCTGGCGGCAGAAGTTGCGGTGCTCAGAAGGACAGAGCGCTCTTTGCGGGCATGGGTGGGCTGAGATGTGGGGCTGCTTCGAACACATAAGGAAGGAGAGTGTGTGGCACAGAGCACCGCGCGAGCGAACTTGTTTTAAGCGACTTCAGGAACAGGTATTTCCAGATCGCCGGATCTAGGCCGTTTAAATTTTCAGCGCAGGCGGTAAATTTGGAAAATGGACGAGACCATTCCTCGGTTTGTTCATAACAAGCTGAGGAGATGGGTGTCGATCGCCAGCGCCTGTTCGGACTGCAGGTGGTACGGAAATGGGAGCGTAGATTATCTCGGACCGCAATTGCGGTCCGCAGCGCGCATCGTTACCGGTGTCGGAACGCCAAAGAAAGGTTGTCATAAGTCAATGCGAACTATGAGGGAAGTTTTCGTCTGGTGGGTGCGGCGGATCTTTGGACTGATTCTGCTGCCTGCGGATCTGAGGAAACAAATGGTTAATTTTGTCTACTCGCGATTAGGCAGCCGGTTTGCAGGTACCGTAGATTATCAGGCTTGGAAAGCCTGGCAGACTCATCAAGACGGCCGTGCTGGCTCGAAGGAATCGAGCGGAGCTAGCAAGGAGTTAGTGGCAGCACGCGATGGGACGAGCTGCATTTTAATTGTGGATATATATCCGCCGCAGCCGGACAGGGATGCCGGATCGCGAACCATTATGGCGTTCATTCGAAGGTTTCAGGAACTGGGGTTCTCAGTCAATTTCTGGGCGCTTGCCCCATGGTACGATCCAAATTATGTGCAGTTGCTTGAACAGCAGGGCGTCCGGTTTTTGGGACATGGGAAATGTATCTGCCTGGAAGCCTGGCTCACTCAATGCGGGTCACGAATTCGCTACGTGCTTCTCAGTCGCCTACCGGTTGCGCTGCAGTGCGCGCGATCCTTAAGGCGATATACCAATGCAACGCTTCTATTTTATGGCCATGACATATCCTATGTCCGTCTAGGGCTTGAGGCGAAAGTGACCCGATCATTGTTGACGCGATTTGACGCCTCGCTTATTCGTCGTTTAGAACATGGGATATGGCGCAGGGTTGATGTTATTCTGTATCCGTCGCCGGACGAGGCTGCGCAGGTGCGCGCACTTCTGCCGGCCAAACCGGCCTATTCTGTGCCGGCTTTTGCTATCGAGCGGTTTACGGTGGATGCCGCTTCGAATCTGGCCGACCGCAGGGACATTCTTTTCGTTGGCGGCTTCGGTCACAGACCTAATGTCGATGCAGCTTCGTGGTTTGCAAAGGAAATTTTTTCCCGGATTGCCCAAGAAAGACCAGATGTGGTGTGGCATTTAGTGGGAGCCAACCCGACCGCCGATGTGTTTGCTCTGGGCGGACCGCGCATACGCATAGTGGGACAGGTTTCGGAGGAAGAGCTAAGTGCGTATTACAGGCGATGTCGTGTAGTTGTTGTGCCGCTTCGCTTCGGTGCGGGTGTAAAAGGAAAAGTTGTAGAGGCTTGTAGCTACGGAGTTCCGGTGGTGATGACTCCGATTGGAGCTCAGGGTCTGTGTGGAGTGGAATCCATTGCCAAGGTCGCGGAGGAACCGGGGGCTTTCGCAAGTAGCGTGCTTAGCCTTTTGACGGATGACGCTGCGTGGAGAAGGATGTCGGCACAGGAAGTTGAGTTCGTGCGGAAGCGATTTTCTATTGAAGCGATGCGTGCGGGTCTCGAAAAGATCGTAGGCAGGGGATAATACAGGCCATTGCAGAAGATGGTCCAGTAGTTGTATTCATTTCGAACGAGGCAGTCGGTATAACTCAAGGGCTGATTTCAGATATGGAAAAAAGGATAGTCAGGGCGAGGGCGCCGTTGCGTCTAGGGTTGGCTGGAGGTGGGACGGACGTATCGCCGTATTGCGATCAGTTTGGTGGCTACGTGCTTAATGTGACCATCGACAAGTATGCGTATGCAGTTGCCGAATTATTGGATGATGGCCGGGTAGATCTTGTCGCTGATGACATGCAGGAGCGCTGGACAGGTTCTCTTAGCGAAATCTGGGACGAGAAGGGCGGATGCCTGCCATTGCATCGGGCCGTTTATCGGAGAGTCGTGAGCGATTTCTTGGATGGAAGGCCGATATCGGTCCGATTGACGACTTTTTCTGACGCGCCTCCGGGTTCGGGTCTTGGTTCATCGTCAACGTTGGTCGTGGCCATGGTGCAGGCGTTTGTTGAACTATTCGGGTTACCGCTAGGGGAGTACGACGTTGCGCGTTTGGCCTATCAAATTGAGCGCGTCGATGTCGGCCTGACCGGCGGTAAGCAAGATCAATATGCTGCCACGTTCGGCGGTTTCAACTTCATAGAGTTCCATGCCGATGAGCGTGTCATAGTAAATCCGTTGCGCATCAAGCACTGGGTTGTCTCCGAACTCGAATCTTCGCTGTTGCTTCATTTCACCGGGGTTTCGCGTGAATCGGCGGAGATCATTGAGGCACAGCGCAACAATGTCGAGCGCAAAGACGTTCTGTCGCTGCACGCAATGCACGAAGTCAAGCAGGAGGCGAGTTTAATGAAGGAGGCATTACTCAGGGGTGATTTCGACATGTTGTTGGCCTCAATGCGTCGGGGATGGGAGTCGAAGAAGCGGATGGCGGATGCCATATCCAATGATCACATAGATAGCATTTATGAAGTCGCAATGCAGGCAGGAGCCATGGCAGGGAAGGTAACGGGGGCCGGCGGCGGCGGCTTCATGATGTTTTTGGTAGACCCGGCTCGACGCATGTGCGTAAGGCGGGCATTGGAGGTGCAGGGAGGGCAAGTTGTGAGTTGTCACTTCACAAAATATGGAGCGCAGGCCTGGCGGGTCGGCTAATAAGAGAAGACTTCGAGACAAGTGGGTCTTGGCAGCTAGTCAACTTGAGCTTGAAGCGGACGTGAATGATTTGGTGATGCCGGACGCGCGGAACATGAGAACCATCATTCTGGCTGGCGGATTTGGCAAGCGGTTGAGGCAGCGGGTGCCTGACTTGCCGAAGCCAATGGCGCCGGTCGCGGGACGTCCGTTCCTTGAATACGTGCTGGACGGCCTGATCGAAGGCGGAATCAGGGATGTGGTGCTTTCGGTAGGGTATCGTGCCGACGCCATTAAGGCGCACTTCGGCTCTGATTATCGCGGGGCGTCCGTGCAATACGCGATAGAAAGTGAGCCGCTCGGCACGGGTGGTGCCATTGCCTACGCGCTGCAAGGGCGGGAAGATTCGCCAGCATTGATACTGAACGGCGACACGCTGCTGCAGCTTGACTATGCGGCGTTGTTCGAGTGGTACCGGCAGGATCCGTCGGCGGTAGCAATGGTTCTGAGGGACGTGCCGGACGTGACGCGATATGGGGCAGTGATCGCGAGCGGGGGCCGCGTGTCGGGTTTCGCGGAAAAGGGGAAATCGGGAAGGGGTCTGATCAACGCGGGTGTCTATATCGTGCGGCCTGAGATTTTCGTAATGCTCGGGCTTGCCGGACATTTCTCCCTTGAGAAGAATGTGCTGCAGGCCCATCTGGAAAGCATTCGCCCGAGAGCCTATGTGACGGAGGGGTATTTTATCGACATCGGAATTCCCGACGACTATGACCGCGCACAGCAAGAGCTGCCGGAGTTGTTTCGGGGCAAGATCCCGCGGGAGTCTGGCCTGCATGACCACTAGTTTCGGCGGTGATCCCGCCCGGCAGCCAATTGCTGGATACTCTGGTTACAAGCCGCATGACCGATGAAACCATGTTCCAGTGTCTACAGCCGAAGATTCACAGCGGCAATCGTGGATTCTTGGAGTGTCGGTTCGATCGCATCGGGGACGGCATGCCTGGTGCAGCAAGCATCGGCTTGATGGTGGGCGGGCATTGGGCAAGTGCTGCAGCAGGATTGCCGACCCATCCATTCTGTAATCTGTTTCGCAGGGAACTGACCGGAGTCTGGATTCTAAAACAGTCATGAGTCAGTGTACCGTTATCGTCGTCAACTGGAATTCGTGGGACCTGTTGACGCGCTGCCTCGACAAGCTTCGGCAGCGGGTTTTTTGGGGATTTCCAGGTCATGATCATCGACAATGCGAGCGGCTAGCAGGCGCCTGCCGGACTGAACGGGCATTACTCCGACGTTCAGTTCATTGCCAATACGGCAAATGTGGGGTTTGCGGCCGTGATCAATCAGGGAATCCTTTCGCTGGACGAAATCGAGTATATGAACACTGCTTAACCCTGATGCGTTTCCAGAAGCTGATTGGCTGGAGCAGCAGCTGATGAAGGCCATCCGGAAATACCCCGATTACGCGGCGTTTACCAGCAGGCAGCTGACGGATCAGGACGCCGCTGGTCCTGACGGCGATGGGGATGTCGTCCATGTTAGCGGCTTGATATGGCGTGATGGCCATGGTCGCAGCGGGGCGGAGCACAGCACCGCACCGAGGGAAGTCTTTTCGTCGTGCGCCTCCGCATTGTATCGGCGGGAAGCGCTGCAGTCGGTTGGCGGATTTGATGAAGATTTTTTCTGCTATGCCGAAGATGTTGATCTGGGATTCCGTCTGCGGCTGAAAGGGTATCGCTGTATACGTCAAGGATATGCTGCGCCCGCTATTCTGGCCGTGTCTTCCGTTGCACCTTTCCATGATTTTCGTTGTGATCCTGCTGTTCGCGTTCCGCGGCAAGCTGCCAACCATAGTTAAGAGCAAAAAGGGATGCGATCTTGGGATTGCCAGGAATGTTGCGAAAGCGTCGCGAGATCCAGCAGGGCCGGTCGGTATCGGCCGGAGCAATCTGGCAGCTACTGGACAAGCGCCTTATTTTCAGGCGTTAGCCGTGGGCATTTCGATGCTGCGCCCGGTCAGCGTTGGCCGTGCATTTAATGAAGTGTGCGACTACACGGAAATGAAGGTTCGTACGCTGCTCAGGCGACGCACATGGCGACGAAAGACCAGTGTGGGATGGCGGCGACGGAATAACGTGTATCTCTACGAAATGCTGAGGCTGTATTGGGACTGGAAAGTTCATCCCTTAGCCAGCGCGGAGCGCTTCGCGTGAAAGTGGCCGTCATCATCCACTCGACCTATAACCTTTTCGGTGAATCTCACTGGGCGAGCTACTTGAGGGGAAACCTTACAAGCAGTTTTTATGGGAGGCTGGAAAGGGGCCGACCGTTTGTGGAATCGCGCCCGTCCTTTACCCGACAAACGACTGCGAGCAAGTTATCTTGACCGGGCGGCCACACATCTGCGTGGTGTCGACCACGGCTCTCATTGTTCATTTTTTTCTCAAACCTCATCTGCGGGCCCTAGCTGAAACCTGCGACGTGACATTGGCTCTCAATCCTGAAAACGATGCTTACACGCCCCCACTTTCCTTGCCAGTCAGCTTCACGTCGATCGATATCAAGCGTCCGATCGCGCCATATCATGATTTTCTGGCTCTATTCCAATTGTTCCGCTTGTTTCGACGCAAGCGTGTTGACCTAGTGTGGACGGTTGCACCAAAGGCGGGATTGTTGGGCATGGTGGCGGCATTGCTGGCTGGAGTTCCTGCGCGCGTCTTCATTTTCCAAGGAGAGGTGTGGGCATCCCGTCGGGGGCTACTGCGATGGCTTCTGAAAACTGCTGATCGAGTGACGGCAGCTTGTGCTACTCATATCTTAGCGGTGAGTGAGTCAGAACGAGTCTTTCTTGAGGCCGAGGGTGTGGTGCCGCAAGGGCGTGTAAAGGTTTTTGGCGCAGGCTCGATAGGCGGTGTTGATTTGGACCGGTTTCGCCCGAATCCTGAAGCGCGGGCGGTGGTGCGCGCAGAGCTGTCGATCCCGCAGGATGCGACGCTAGCGCTTTTTGTTGGTCGGCTTACCGCCGACAAGGGTATTTTCGAGCTTGCTGAGGTTTTTGGTAAAATAGCTTCTGATCAGCCAGATCTTTGGCTGTTGTGGGTGGGGCCTGACGAGGAAAAGGCCGCGTCGAAGATCAAGTCATTGATGGGATGTGGGGCTGTGCGTTCACGCTTCGTGGGTTTCACGGGCTCGCCGGAGCGTTACATGGCCGCCTCGGACTTCATCTGTCTTCCCAGTCGAAGAGAGGGGTTTGCGATGGTCATAGTCGAGGCGGCCGCTACGGGCTTGCCAGCAATAGGGTCTCGAATCTACGGGATTTCTGATACTGTGGCGGACGAAAAGACCGGCCTGCTCTACGACGGCGGCGATTCGCGTCAGCTTGCGGAAGCTATTATCCGATTGGCCAGTGACACGAAATTCCGCATGCATCTGGCGGCAGCGGCACGTGCGCGCGCGGTTGAGCACTTTAGTCAGTCCGAGGTAGTGGGCCGCTATAGGGATTTCCTATGCGGTCTGGCTTCACTTGCAGCTCGAACAACGCAAGACTAAAAAAGGACCAAGCTTGGTAGAACTGCATGCTGAGCGGTCTCCTGATCTGGTTAGCCTGGATGACTATTCCCTTTGGCGGCCATCAACGCCGGGAATTCTTGCGCATAGCGCATGAGCAAAATGAGGTGAGCGAACCTGGTGTCCGGAGTTAGCAATTTGTTAAAATTCGCCACGTTCTCAAGGAACGTGGCCCGTATCTATTGGTCAGAAGCTTTCTATTGCACAGAAATTTTGACGAACGGCGGGTATAACGACGATGGCTGACGTCAAGGAAAGTTTATACGCTGTAGTTGTCCATGACCAGATGTACATCGAGCTTGGCCGAAGTGGCCTCATCGATCGTGTGCAGGAAGGCGAGGAACTCGTTGGCCTGATGCCGACGATGTGCCTCGCCGATGACCTTGCCGGTAGCGATGTTCAGCACCGCAGGCAGTGTTGTGGCGCCATGGTGGCTGTAGTCACGTGTGCGCCGCTTCGGCACGCCCGGCTTCATCGGGAGAAGCGGCTGCGTGCGGTCGGGTGCCTGAATCTGGCTCTTCTCATCCGCGCACAGCACCAAGGCCCAACCCGGCGGGTTCAAGTACAACCCCACAATATCGCGCACCTTCTCGATGAACAGCGGATCGATGGAGAGCTTGAAGGTCTCAGCCCGTCCATGTGTCGCGCCACAAAGCGTCCCCACCATTTGCCCGCGGTCTGCAGTGCGACACTCAGTTGGCGGACAATCTTTCGGTTGAAGCGATTCTGCTGACACGCCCGAACGACCCGCGCCTTCATGGCCAGCGTCTGGGAGATCTTGTGTCGTCGTGTCCAACCAACCTGTCTGTTGTTCTCTTCTCTTGTCAGTACGATCGGCTCAACCTTCGGCCCACGTCGCATCTCTCTCGAAATCCAATCTAAACTTGGACATCGAGGGGCCACAAACGTCCTACGGATTAATGATTCAGAGAACGGTAGCGTCAACAATCTTTCGCACTTTCATTAGCGGTGGCATCTGGTTTCAGGCAGCCGTCACTTCTTCGGTTAAGGGTTGCGTCAGCGCTTCCATGGCAAGATAACGCCGGGTT
>JAJXUF010000097.1 GCA_021783175.1 Pseudomonadota bacterium | reverse complement strand
CTTCAATCATGACTTGGCGCACCGCAACATCCAGTTGCCTGATCAGGTTGCGCACCTCTTCCAGACGCGATGGAACGTCCTGCACGAACAGTGTGTTCGTGCGCAAGTCCGACACTGCAGAACCGCGCTTCGAAAGCAACCCCGAATCCTTGTTCTTTAGCAGAATTACCATGTCTGCGGCTTTGGCATAACTAAGCTGGAAGCTTTCGGTTCGGGTCACTTCTAGTTCGCCAATTTCCTGGCGGGCCGTCAGATCGATCTTTTCCTTGGCGGCGATTTCTTCGCGAGGAGCGACCTGGATCACATTGCCGTTCTTGCGCATATCCAGCCCTTTGCTCTGCAATATGATGTCCAGTGCCTGATCCCACGGAACGTCTTTCAGGCGCAGCGTCAGATTGCCTGATACCGTATCGCTTATGACCATGTTCAAGCCGGTAAAGTCGGCAATGACACTCAATGCTTCGCGTGTGGAGATATTCTGGAAATTCAGCGTGAGCTTCTCGCCCGCGTAGCCGGTTTGATTACCCTTCACCAACTTGTTCGGGTCTTCCGCAACCGCTTTCACTTCAACGAAGAACTTGTTGTCGGTCTGATAGGCTGAGTATTCCCACTGCCCCTTGGGTTCAATTGCCAAGCGCACGTTTTCGCCTTGGGTAAACGTATCTATCGTTTGAACCGGTGTCCCGAAATCCGTCACGTCCAATTTGCGCAGCAAGTTGCCCGGCAAGCTAGTACCCTGGAAGTCCACCAGAAGCAAACGCCCCTGCTGTTTGATATCGATGCCGACATCCATATCCGAAAGGTCGACCTGCAACTTGCCTTCGCCATTCTTGCCACGACGGAAATCGATATCGCGCAAGCTGTGTTGTTGCGCCCCCGGCTTCACCTCGGCAAAATGGGACGAAGCCGCTTCCCCCCCCGCGACCCCTTTACGCTGCAGCGTTATCAGCAGCCTGTTCCCATCGATGCGCGATTCATAACTTAACATCTGCGACAGGTTTACGACCAGACGAGTGCGGTTACCCGCCTGAACGATGTTCGCGCTCCGCAGATCCCCCTCCCCGAATTCCTGAGTCGATTTACCCAGTCCGTTCTCCGTATTCGGAAAATCGAAAGCAATGCGCGGCGGGGTATTGATGGCAAACGTGGGAGGTTGACTGGCTGGCGGGCTCTTAAGCACAACCGTGATCACGACCTTGCCGCCCAATTCGTTGTTTGCACTGATAGACTGGATGCGGTTCAACGCATCCGTATTCGCAGGCTCCTGTGCTTGCGCAAAGGACACGCCGAACAGCAGCACTATTGCCACTGTACGGATGGCGCCAAGAACCGGTTTACTGAATTGTCTCATCGTATTCACTCCTATTCACTCAGCCAACAGCAGGCTACTTTCACGTTCGGACCAGTCGCCCACGCTGTCTTGAACCATCTCCTTGATCTTGACTTCAGTTTCCGTCACCGAAATGACCTGCCCGAAATTCAAACCGATGTAATTTCCAGCTTTGATGCGATAAAGTTTGCCTTCTGCAGAACGGATCACAGCCTGCGCTACTCCTCTTTGTGACAGGAAGCCAACCATCTTCAGGCTCTCCAGCGGAAAGTCCTCCAATTCTTCTTTGGGACGATTCAGATTAGGCTGATTCTGGCCGCCGTGCCCTGCGTTTCTTGCATCCGCTTTGCGCGGCTTGAATGGATCCGGAAGATTGGAGTCATTGTCGTAGGTGAACGCCTCGTACGGCTTGATATCGGGCGGGGGTTCGACTTTGCCGCGCATGTCCGCACCGGCATTCTTGACGAAGTCGCGCAAGTCCTGAAACTCTTCGCCACCGCATCCGGCCAGCAATAGTGATGCCAAAAGTATCAAATGAGCAGACCTCATTATTTGGCTCCCGCAACTTTGGATGCGTGCTTTTGCGCAGCCAATTCGTTTTCGTCCAGATAACGGAAAGTCTTCGCTGTAGCATCCATGCTCAGCGCACCGCCCGTTCCCTGGGACACGCTGACATCGTTTAAAGTCACGATGCGCGGCAATTGCGATATGTCGCTGGCAAATTTGCCAAGATCATCATAATTGCCCGTGACCTTGATCGCAATCGGCTGCTCGGTAAACACCCCGGTTGCCGCTTCCTGGCCGGGCCTGAACAGCTCAAACTGCAATCCGCGTCCCAAACCGGCCTGGTTGATATCGGTCAGCAGTGCGTCCATTTCGGACTTGCTCGGCAATTGCTTAAGCAGGGCCCCAAACGATTGCTGCGTGTCGATCAGCTGTTTTTTGATGATGTCGAGATTGATGGCTTCACGCTTCTTCGCAAGAAACGATTCCCGCAGCTTGTCTTCTTCCTGGCGGGCCGACTTCAAGTTATCCCATTCGTCCTGCCAGTCAAATACCGCTCCTGCAGCGACAACCACCATGAATAGCGCCACAAATGCGGCAATCTTGATGAGCCACGGCCAGCTGCCCGGAGTCTTGGGGTCGACGTTTCTGAGTTCTTCAATAAAATTGAAATTCATTTATCCTTAACCTTTCGTGCCCGGTTTCGCAGGTCCGGGGGTTGCCGGCGTCACCTGCTTGGTCAGGTTAAAGTTGAGGGAAAACTCGTTCAAACGTGATCCGCCAACTGTTGTCGCATGAACCTCAATTAATACCGGCGTATCCAGCCAGGGCGAATCTTCGATGGAACGCATCAATGTCGATACTCGCGCGCTCGACTGTGCATAACCGACTATAGCGATTTTGTATCCAGTCTGTTTCATGCTTTTCAGGTAAACCCCGTCTGGCAAAATCCGCAGCATCTGATCGAGCAAGTGAACGACGTCGGAGCGCGTGCTTTGCAGATTCTCTACCACAGTCTTGCGCGCAAGCAAGGCTTGGGTCTGTTCGCGAAGTTTTTTGATCTCGGCAATCTGCTTGTCCAGTACCGCGATGTTTTGCTTCAGGAAGGTATTGCGGCGTTCCTGATAGGAAATCTGCGTGCTGATGGCAACATGGACGAAACCGACCAGCACGGCGCCCAATATCAGCGAGATAACGCTGAATACGATGAATTGCAACTGACGGGCTTTGCGTTTTTCCGCACGGTGCGGCAACAGGTTCACACGTATCATGATGGATCGAACCTCCGCATAGCCAAACCGCACGCGATCATCAATGCCGGCGCGTCCATCTGCAGCTGCCGGGGCTTGATCCGGCTGGACAACGTCATCAATTCGAATGGATTTGCCACCAGTGTACTGACTTGGGTACGTGTCGCCACTGCCTCGTCCAAACCAGGTAGCGCGGCGCAGCCGCCGGCCAGTACGACGTAGTTCACTTCGTTGTACTGCGTCGAGGTAAAGAAGAACTGCAACGCACGCGACACTTCCATCGCGATATTCTCACGGAACGGCGAGAGTACATCGCTTTCATAATTTTCCGGCAAGCCGCCGTTACGCTTGGCCGACTCCGCCTCTTCAGCGGATAGCCCGAAGACGCTTTGAATCTGTTGGGTAAGTTGCGCGCCGCCCACCTGCTGGTCGCGCATATAAACCGACTGTCCATTGCGCAACACATTGACATTCATCACATAGGCACCGATGTCCACGAGCGCGACACATTGGTCCGCTGCGCCACCCGGCAACTGCGAACGGATCATCTCGAACGCCGCTTCAGCAGCATACGGCTCCACGTCCACCACAATCGCCTTCAAACCCGCTGTCTGCGCCGCAGCAACACGGTCTTCGACATTCGCTTTGCGCGACGCCGCCAACAGCACTTCAACCTCATCGGGATTGTTCGGCGCCGAACCGATCACTTGAAAGTCCAGATTGACTTCTTCCAACGCAAACGGGATGTATTGATTCGCTTCGCTCTCCACCTGGTATTCCAGGTCGTCCTCGCGCAAACCGGCAGGCAACAATATCTTCTTGCTTATCACAGCCGCCGCAGGCAACGCGAGACTGACATTCTTGATTCGCGAACCCAGACGCTTCCAGGCTCGCTTCACCGTATCGGAAACGGCGTCCAGATTATTGATGTTACCGTCGCTCACTGCATCGACCGGGAGCATCTCGATGGCATAACGCTCTACTACATACCCATTCTTTTTTGGCGCCTGACTCAGTTCTACCATCTTGACTGACGATGAACTGATATCCACCCCGATCAGGGGTGGCGTGGAGGTACTCAGAAAGTCTAATGGGATATCAAAATTTCCTTTGATCATAGACTGGTTAGCGCTCATCCGTACTAAAGTGGTTTAAATCCTAGCAATAACTCCTGCAAGTGTAAAGTTTTTTTTATGAACTCGTTTTCCAAGGCTAAAAAGATATAATCGGCTGATAGTTAACTCGAACTCTCGCTCATGACTTCTCGTTGGTGGTTTTATCCTGCCTTGGCTGTACTCGTCCTGCCGCTGTTGCCGATTTTGCTACTGGTCTTTGCGTCGATAGTCACCTATCCGACTTTGCCCTCGCTTGAGACATTGACCGACTACCGTCCCAAGATGCCGCTAAGGGTTTTCAGCGCGGAAGGCACGCTGATCGGCGAATTCGGCGAAGAACGCCGCGAGCTGGTCAAAATCCAGGATGTACCCGAATTGATGAAAAAAGCCATTCTCGCGGCTGAAGACGACCGCTTCTATGAGCACGGCGGGGTCGATTACATAGGAGTATTGCGCGCCGCCTATTCCAACTTCACTTCAGGCGGGGTCAGGCAGGGCGCCAGCACGATCACGATGCAGGTCGCACGGAATTTCTTTCTGTCCAAGGAAAAAACACTTTCGCGGAAATTCAACGAGATGTTGCTTTCCTTCAAGATTGAGCACAACCTGAGCAAAGACGAGATCCTCCAGCTTTACATTAATCACATCTATCTCGGACAACGTTCCTATGGCTTTGCGTCAGCCGCGCAGGTCTACTATTCCAAAACCCTCAGCCAGCTTTCGCTGGCGGAAATGGCGATGCTCGCGGGATTGCCCAAGGCACCCGCCACGTTCAACCCCGTGGTGAACCCGGACCGCGCAAAGCTGCGCCAGATGTACGTTCTGCGTCGTATGCACGACTTGGGCTATATCAATAACGAGCAGTTCGATCAGGCACAGAAAGAGCCCGTCGTCACCCGGCAGTCAAACCGCAGGCAGGAGTTCGCGGTCAACGCCAACTATGTGGCTGAAATGGTCAGGCAGGAGATGTACGACCGATACCAGGATGACGCCTACACCCAGGGGTACAGCGTATACACCACCATCCGCGCCCAAGACCAGGCCGTCGCCTATGCGTCGCTGCGCAAGGGTGTGATGGAGTACGACCATCGTCATAGCTATCGAGGACCGGAAGGTTACGTTGACCTGAAAAAGAACAGCAGCGACGAACTGATCGAGGACGCGCTGGAGGATGTCCCGGACAGTGACGACCTGGTCCCTGCCGTGGTGCTGTCCATTAACTCCAAGATGATCAAAGCTCACTGCAAGGGCGGGCAAAGCGTTGAAATCAGCGGTGAAGGGCTCCGTTTCGCACAACAAACCCTGGGCGATAAACTGGCGTTGAACCACCGTATCCGCGCCGGGTCGCTGATCCGGGTTTACAAGAACGAAAAGGGCGCATGGGAGATCACGCAGTTGCCGCAGGTCGAATCCGCCTTCGTTTCGGCGAACCCCCGCGACGGCGCGATATACGCGCTGGTAGGCGGCTTCGACTTCTACCGCAACCAGTTCAACCATGTCACGCAAGCCTGGCGGCAGCCCGGCTCCAGTTTCAAGCCGTTCATTTACTCCGCCGCTTTGGAGAAGGGCTTCACTCCTGCGTCCGTTATCAACGATGCGCCGCTGGTCATCGACCTTTCGCAAACAGGTGAAGAACTGTGGCAACCGAAAAACTACGAAGGCGGATTCGATGGTCCGATGCGCCTGCGCCAAGGCCTGGTCCGGTCCAAAAACCTTGTTTCCATCCGCATCCTGCAAGCGATCGGGGTTGAATATGCGCAAGACTACGTCACCAAATTCGGCTTCGACAAGGACAAAATCAAACCCTTCCTGACCATGGCGCTGGGAGCCGGATCCGTCACGCCGCTGCAACTGATGGGCGGCTATTCGGTGTTTGCCAACGGCGGCTACCGCATCATGCCCTATTTCATCCAGCGCATTGAAGACGGCCAGGGCAAGCTTGTGGGACAGGCTGCTCCCGTCGTTGCCGGGGAAGGCGCCGAGCAGGTCATCGATGTGCGCAACGCGTTCACCATGGTCAATATGATGCAGGATGTGGTGAAACACGGCACTGCCATGCGTGCCATGGAACTGGGCCGACAAGACCTTGCCGGCAAGACCGGCACCACCAGCGACTCGATGGACGCCTGGTTTGCCGGCTTCCATCCCACCCTCGTCGCCGTTACCTGGATAGGCTATGACAATCCGCAAAGCCTGGGCGAGAAAGAGACCGGCGGCGGCGCCGCCCTGCCCATCTGGATGGGTTACATGGACAAGATGCTGAAAGGCGTGCCCGAAGTCGAATACACTGTCCCGGATCATATCGTGACCGCACGCATCAACGACAACGGCCTGCGCGATGCCAACGGCACGCATACCGAGTATTTCTACGAAGAGAATCTCCCGGCGGAACAGGGAGAGACTGTACCGGAAGGAAACAAGACAGAGACAAGCGGTCAACTCTTTTGATCAAGAAATGATGAGCAAACCCAATCCGCAACGCCGCGATTTGATGCGGGAACAACTCGCGCAGCAAGCCGCAAAGCTGATGGCCGAGGACGGCATCACCGATCACGCCCTTGCCAAACGCAAGGCAGCCCGGCAACTCGGTGCATCCGATACCCAGCATCTGCCCAGCAACCAGGAAGTGGACGATGCCCTGCACAGTTATCGCGCGCTCTACCAGCACGACAGCCACCCTGACATCTTGTATCAGCTGCGCGAAGAAGCGCTTGCCGCCATGCACTTGCTGGCCGACTTCAACCCCTACCTCGTCGGTTCGGTATTGAGCGGCACGGCGGACGAAGATTCCGACATCAACCTCATGCTCTTCAGCGACGACGCGAAAGCCGTGCTGCTGTTCCTGCTCAAACATAACCTTGATTTTGAAGACGGGGAATGGAAAGTACGCGTGGGAGGGCGTGAAGAATGCGTACCGAGTTACACCCTGACCGGAGAATCCGGCGCACAGACGCACATCGTTGTCTTGCCCGAAAATGCGCGCCACAGCGGCAGTCGCCACCCAGAGACGCACGCCAACATCGCGGCGGTGGAAGCGCTACTGGCTGACTCGGCGAGTCGTTAAGGGCGCGTCGGCCGCTTCAGTCCCGATCAATCTATTTCAAATCAAGCGGAATTCAGCCGGTCCAGCAGGTCGCGTATCTTCATCGGATCGTCGGCACGCATGATCTTCTGCACGAGCGGTGCCATCTCCGGCAGGCTGGTGGTGAGTACGCGCTGCTTGGTACCGAGCAACTGGGCCGGGTGCATGGAGAATTGCCTCAAGCCGAGGCCGAGCAGCAAACGCGTGTAAGCCAGCTCGCCCGCCATTTCGCCGCATACCGAAATCGGAACACCCGCCTTGTTCGCATTGCCGATGACATGGGCCAGCAATTGCAGCACGGCTGGGTGGAGCGGATCGTAAAGGTGAGCCACTTCATCGTCGGTGCGGTCGATCGCCAGCGTGTACTGGATCAGGTCGTTGGTGCCGATGGAAAGAAAATCCAGCTTCTTGATGAAGACATTGAGCGCCAGCGCCGCAGCGGGGATCTCGATCATGCCGCCGATCTGCACTTTCGGATCGTACGGAATGCCTTCGTTCGCCAGGCCCTGCTTTGCGCCTTCGATGAACTGCAGGGTCTGGTTGATCTCCGAAACCCCCGACAGCATCGGCACCAGAATCTTCAGATTTCCATAAGCCGAGGCGCGCAGCAACGCACGCAGCTGCGCGCGAAACAGTTGCGGCTCGGCCAGGCACAGGCGGATGGCGCGCAAGCCCAGCGCCGGATTGCTGGCGACGCGCACCGCGCCCTTGATCTGCTTGTCCGCGCCCAGATCGAACGTACGGATGGTAACGGGCAGGCCTTCCATGCCCTCGACGACTTCGCGGTAGGCATTGAATTGCTCTTCCTCGTCCGGCAAGTTGTCGCGGTTGAGGAACAGGAATTCGCTGCGGAACAGGCCGATGCCGGTGGCACCGTTCTCTTTCACCTCGGTCAGGTCGTTCGGCATCTCGATATTGGCATGCAACTCGATGTGCGTGCCGTCCAGCGTATCGGCATGGGCAGTCTTCAGGCGTTTGAGTTTCTGCCGTTCCAGTTCCCATTGGCTCTTGCGCAGTTTGTAATCGGCCAGCAGATGCTTGTCCGGATCGACAATGACCACGCCCTGCTCGCCGTCGACGATCAGCATGTCGTGATCCTTGATGAGCTCGCGCGCATGGTGCAGACCGACCACGCACGGCGTGTTCAGGCTGCGGGCAACGATCGAAGTGTGCGACGTCGCACCGCCCAGATCGGTCAGGATGCCGGAGAACTGGTGCGGCTTGAGTTGGATCAGGTCGGCGGGGCTGACATCATGCGCGACAAGGATCATTTCCACATCATGCTTGGTGGTGGGCGGTACATGCCCGGATTCGCCGTTCAGCGCCTTCAATACGCGCTCGACGACCTGCACAACGTCGGTCTTGCGCTCGCGCAGATAAGCATCCTCGAACGCCTCGAACTGCGTGACCAGTTCGTCCATCTGCATTTTCAGCGCCCACTCCGCATTGCAGTGTTCGCGCAATACCATCTGGCGCGCAGCTTGGCTGATATGCTCGTCGCCGAGGATCATCAGATGAAGGTCGAGGAACGCATCGAACTCGGCCGCCGCCTGCTGCGGGCGGTAGCTGCGCAGATCGGCCAGCTCCATGCGCGTTGCTTCCAGCGCGGCGTCCAGACGTGCGACTTCCTCGTCGACCAGATGCTTGGGCAGCACGTAGTGCGCCACTTCCAGCGAAGTGTGCGACACCAGGTGCGCGTGGCCGATGGCGATGCCGCCGGAGACCGGAAGGCCGTGCAGCGTGAAACTCATTCACCTTCTCCGAAATAATCGTTGATCAAGGCAAGGAGTGCGGTCATCGCGTCCTGTTCCTTTTCTCCCGATGTTTCGATATTGATGCTCGACCCTTTCGCCGCCGCCAGCATCATCACACCCATGATGCTTTTCGCATTCACGCGGCGCCCGTTGCGCGACAGCCATACTTCGCAGGGAAATTGCGACGCAAGCTGGGTCAGTTTTGCGGAAGCCCGGGCATGCAGCCCAAGCTTGTTAATAATTAGCGCATCTTGTTGCAACATCGCCGCCTTCCGAGTCAATAGAAACGATACATTCCTTGCCGCCTTCCAGAGCGCGTTGCGCCTGCTCGTCCAGCGACTTGTTGCAATTGCACGCCACGCGCAGAAGCATCGGCAAGTTCACACCCGCCACGCCTTCGATGCGGCCGGGCTGGCACAACCGCCGCGCGATATTGCAGGGCGTGGCGCCATACACGTCCGACAGCAGCAGAACGCCCTGCCCCTCGTCGAGTTCGGCGAGCAGCGCGCGCGCTTCCTCTTCCTTGAGCACCGGATCGTCCTGTGCCAGAACGGACAGCGCTTTGACATGCGCGGGCGCATTACCCATGACGTGCCGCAAACAGTCGATCAGGCTATCGCCCAAGCCGTTATGCGTGATAAGCAGGATACCGACCAATCAATACACTCCCATTAAACGTGCCAGAAGCGCGCCGACCACCAGCAACACGATCCATCCGTAGCGCAACAGCCAGCGCAATGTGCCGGCAGTTTCTGCGTCGCTCCTGTTCTCTTCATCCACAATCGCGCGTATCTCTTTTAGTGCGCGGTGCCCGGTCGTGCGCCGGATATTCTGTTGTAACGGATCGCTTGCATTCATGGCACAACCTCCGTTGGCGTCGATTCATCCGTGAATTTTAGCCGTTTCTGCATCGCAGCGGTGAGATGCACCACGCCCCGGGCATCGATCAGCAGCGCCTCGTCCAGTTGCATTTTCCTGGCATAGCCTGCCCACCCCTGAACACCTGAAACGAACAACGGCTTGGATGAGGCGTCGGACGACAGGCCGGCATGCTCGCCGTGCGTGAGAATGGTGACCGCCTCCACCCCTTGCACCGGATGGCCGTTACGCGGATCGATCAGATGGCAATAGCGCTTGCCGTCCAGCTCGAAATAGCGCTGGTAGTCGCCCGAAGTGCCAATGGCCTCGCCATCGTGCAGTTCCAGCGTGGCAAGCGGCCCCGGTTTGCGCGGATGCTGGATGCCGACGCGCCAAGCGCGCGAGCCATGCGTGCCCAGCGCCATGACATTGCCGCCGATGTTGATGAGCGCATTGTGTATACCCTGCTGCTTCAGGATCGCGGCGGCGCGATCCAGCGCGTAACCCTTGGCGTAGCCGCCAAGATCGATCTTCACATATTTGTTCTCGCTGGAGACGATTTCACCTTCATTCTCCCCTTCCAACTTCCCTCCGGAGGGAGGAAGCGCAACCGTGCTCTTGCCCGCCGGTGAAGAGGAGAGAAAAACCAGGTCGCTCATCTGCGGATTCGCCTTGACCAGCGCTGCGACCTTCTTTTCGTCCGGCAGCACGGCCTTGAAATCGTCCGCCTGGAATCCCCAGGCCTGGATCAGCCCACCGATGGCAGGGTTGAACAGGCCGTCGGACTGGGCGGAGACCCGCGCGGCATCTTTCAGCATCATGGCCAACTCCGGAGAGACTTGCCTGCTTTTGCCTTGCGCGATGGCCGCGTTCAGGTCGCTTAGTTCGGAGGGCTTCCACGCATGCAGCATGTCATGCAGGCGCTGAAACTCCCGCATCACCAGAACGACTGCCTGCCGCGCCTTCGCTTCGTCCTCGCCGTAGATGGTGACATCCACCTGCGTGCCGAAAACGTAAGCCTGTTCCTGGTAGAGCGGTTCCTTGCCGCAAGCGGCAAGTTGCAGCGCCAGCAGCAACAGGACGAGACGCGAAAGAAAAGTCATTGCTGCATTTCAGCCAATTCCACCGCCGCGGCCAGCATCGCCAGTCGTCCCACTACGCCGTAGGCATAGAAACGGTTGGGCGTGTCGTCGGGCGCGCAATCGGGATTGGGGAAGGCGCAGCAGGACTCGAACGCCAAAGGAGAAAAGCTCATGCCCGGCGCATTCAGGTTCTCGTCCACACCGCGGCTGGTATGCACGCGGTAGAAACCGCCGACCACGAAGTGATCCACCATGTAGATCACGGGTTCCGCCACCGCGCCGTTGATGTCCTCGAAAGTGTAAACACCTTCCTGTATCAGCACATCGGAGACCTGCATCCCCTCCTTCACCACCGCCATCTTGTTGCGCTGCTTGCGGTTCAGGTCGCGCACTTCGCTCGGGTCTTTGACCGTCATGATGCCCATACCGTACGTGCCCGCGTCGGCCTTGACGATCACGAAAGGATCGTCTTTCACGCCGTACTCGGCATATTTAACTCGGATTTGCTGCAGCACCGTATCGACCTGCGCCACAAGGCATTCCTCGCCGGTGCGCGCGTGAAAGTCCACTTCACCGCAGACAGCAAAATAGGGATTGATGAGCCAGGGGTCGATCTCGAGCAGTTTGGCAAATTCGTCTGCCACGCTGTCGTATGCGGCAAAATGTTTCGATTTCCGCCGCGTCGTCCAGCCCGCTTCCAGCGGCGGCATGACGTTCTGCTCAAGATTCTTCAGGATATCCGGCACCCCGGCGGAAAGGTCGTTGTTCAGCAACACCACGCAGGGATCGAAACCGTCTGTCATACCAAGACGGTTGCCTTTGCGCTGAATCGGCTCCAGCGTCAACGAGCCGCCGTTGGGCAACTGCATCGCGGTCGGTTGGGTAATCTCCGGCAGCAGGCTGCCGATGCGGACTTTCAATCCGGCCTGACGCAATATCTGGGTCAGTTGCGCCACATTCTGCAGATAGTA